>CAYXYA010000138.1:1350-5668 GCA_964469185.1 uncultured bacterium
TAAAGGCCTTTCAAGGGATGTTTTCGCATCATAATCATAAATGAGACAGCCTCCCCAGCGACAGGAAAACATTTAAATCGCGGCTAATCAAGTAGTTATTGTGGCCAATATGGCAAAGGCGTTTAAGAATGCTGGAATAAAGGGGCTTATCCCAGCGAACATTGATCCTATAGAACTGGCTGATAAAATGAAGAGAGGTATGACTGAAAAGCTCCTCAAAGATATAGAGGAACTTAAAAGGTCTAGATCTCGTTTGGCAGTGCAACATTGATTTTTTTAAGCCCATTTCGAATAGGCTTGTGACAAGAATGAGAGTAGCATCCTCTTCCTTTATACCGCTGGCGACTATTTGCTTTGCTACTTTAGTAAAATCAATTCCAGCCCTTTCGGATACTTCAAGTATGCTATTGGCAGTAATTATGTCTTTTGCGTATACAGAATAAAACCTTAATATCTGTTCACTAAGTTCTTTATTTTTCCATGCTGCTAAAAGTTCTATAAGAGTGTATGGAATATACACTTCAAATTCGTTGTTCTTAACCCTCTCTAAAAAGTTTATTGCTTCTTCTGTTCTTGTATCAGATTTTTTCCATGTTGCAACCGTTATTACATCAAGATCGACAAGTATTTTCTTCTTCATAGTACAAAACCTCTGATATTATTTGATGTTGCCGGGTAGGAACCGAAGGATGTAAGTTCAGCTAGCACAAATGCAGCAAAAAGGAATGTAAAGAATGAACTCAGAAGAATTCCGAGTTCTTGGAATTTCTTAAGGCCTTTCATATTTGCTGTTGTTGTATTGGCTGTCACTTTGATACCAGCCCCTCCGCAAGCTTTATCATTTTTTCAGCGTCCTCCATGAATTTTCGGGCATCATTCAATGAGAAGAATTTTGCGTGGTAATCGGCATCCGATTTTTTCCTGATCATTTGTTCAAATGGGATCCTTAATCTCGAAGCCTCTGAAGGTATCAGGTTTCGCACAGTCATTTCCTTGAACAATTCAACAGCCTGTTCGTGCCTTACTGCTATTTTTCTGAGGAGTTGGGACGTCAGCGAATCGTTGGATTTTATCGCCGAATGGATTGCAAGCGCGGAAACTACTGTAGCCAGATTTGTATCTTTTGCCCCCAGGGACTCCAGGTATCTGGCAGCTTTCAGCCAGTACCGTGCCTGCTCCAGGTGGTTTTTAGGAGTCATTTTTTGCGCCTCTTTTCAAAAAGCGTCATTCCCTCTTCTTCGATATTTTTCGCGAACGCATCCCTTTCTCTAAGTAATTCTCTGAACTGTAGGACGTCCATCATATCCGGGTTTATTGTTTTCCCTGCCTGTCGCGATTTTTCGTCGAAAAATCGCTCTATTTTCCGTTTTTTTGCCTCATCGGCGTTTTTTACAAGCACAAAAATATCCACATCGCTTTCCGGTTTTGCTGTGCCGCGTGCATAAGAGCCGAAAAGCTTGCATTTTTCAACAAAGCTGTACCTTTTGCCAAGCTCACTGCACATTCTCCTGCAGGAATTCATGACCGGCGACGCTTCCGACTTCAGGAATTCCCTTATGCTTGACAGGTATGGGTTTTGTTTTACAAGGCTGAACACCTTTGTTTTTCCCAGCGTGGCCCTTTTTACAATGCCATACTTTTCAAGGTCATTTATCAGGCGCCATGTGGTCGCTGTAGACGCGTGGGAATGCCTTGCCAGCTCGTCAGTTATCCATGTCCTGTTTGGATAATCCATTAAAGATTTTATCACTTTGACCCTCCCTTTTGTTACCAGTTTAAAAAACCATTCCATAATTTCACCTGTGAAATAATCTTTTCATCTATGAAATATAAAACTGCGAGCGGTGGCTGCGTGCCGAGCGGAGTTAGTTCAGTGTAAACGGATGCTGCGAACAGGAACACGATCATTAAGCCTAACAAAACGGCCAGCGATTGGAATTTCTTCAGTCCGTGGAGGCCTTTTAACGTCATTTTCCGGCCTCCCGAACGCTTAAGTCGAAGGCAGCCGAATTATCAATAGTGGTTTCCATGGGGACAAAGCTTGAGATTGAAATACCTGAAGAGTTGAAGAAAGATTTGGAAAAATACTTTCCTTCCAGGGAGTGGCCCGAGCTTGCGGGAAAGGCGGCAAAACAAGAGTTGGAGAAGCTTGTCAGGCTGAAAAAGATAGTGGAGAAAAGCAAACTGACCGAAGAACAAGCCAATGAGCTTGCAAAGGAAGTGGATAAGGCGCTTTCCAAAAAATTCAGGGAACATAAGTGATTTTTTGTGCTTTTAGTGGTCGATGCAAACACTGTTTTTTCTTCGCTGCTCACCAAAGGCAGGGTTCTGGATCTTTTCCTGTTAAACAGCAAATTAAGGAAGTTTGAGCTTATTGCGCCTGAATATTTGCTGCTGGAAATAGAGAAGCATGCAGATAAGTTAATCAGGGAAACAAAGCTTTCTTCTTCCGAAGTTTTGGAAATACTTGATTTTATCAGGGATGAGATTGAGTTTATCCCCACCAGCGAGTTCAAGCAGTTTGAAAAAGAAGCATCAGGCATATCGCCGGATGCCGGCGACGTTCCATATTTTGCCTTGGCTTTGAAATTCCAGTGCCCTTTGCTTTCCGGCGACAAAATCCTTAAGCAGCAGTCTGCCGTTAAGGTAATATCGCCTGCCGATGCTGTCAAAATGCTGAAAGAAGCAGGAGAATAACGCGTGTTCGTCATCTTCCGGCCTCCCAAGTAATCAAAAAGGGTTTTAAATCACAGCAAACAGAAATATCAGTGTGGTTGAAATGAAAGGAAAGGTTCCCTGGAATGTTGACCCGGTGAAATTGGCCGATAAAATAAAGAGAGGTATGACTGCTAAATTCCTTAAGGATATCGAGGAACTTGAGAACTCTAAACCTCATTCGGAAACACAATCTTAATCGGTCTAAGCCCATTTTTTATCAACAGCCCGTTGATTTTTTCTGCCATATTTTTCAGATGCTTTCGTTACCACATCAAAGTCGATAAGTATCCTTTTCCTCATTTTCCCGCCCCCTTAGGCAGAAAGAACATCTTAGCTTTTCCTATGGTGCGATATTCAACAACCTTGCCCGCTTCCATTATCGCAAGGTATTTTGAGACTGTAGTTCTATGGACGCCTATGTTCTCGGCTATTTCCTCAATCGTTAGAGAGCCCTTTGACAAAGCTTCAAGTATAGACTCCTGTATTTGCTTCGTTTCCGCAGCCATTCGGTAACAACCAGAGCTGGTCAATGCACTAAACATCGTTGTTAACCGCTGTGAAACGCTTCATGGATGAGCGTTAATGATTAACATTGATGTTGTGTATCAATAGTATCCATTGATGTAGTATATAAAGTTTGAAAAGAGCGCAGCGCGCTTCTTTTTTGGAAAGATAAGCAAATTAAACCCCATTTGCGCAAATAATAAGGAAATCGTTGCGATTGGAACATTTAGACAGGCAAAGGAACAATATCTCCAAAACAGGATGTTTTCGTTAAGGACAATTTGATCATTTTTGAGTGATGAATAAACTTTTTGGAAAAGTTTAACCAAATAAGCTTTTTAGAAAAAAGCTTAACCAAAAAAACGCGCAAAATGAGCCTGATTCGGGCTTCTTTCTTCCATTGACAAGATCGAAGGCGCGTTTGGGGGCGCCGTATCAAAAAAATTTGATCATTTTGAAGTGGTGAAAAAATGACATCCTCCCGCGACTAAAGTCGCGGGTTTCCTTAGGCGAATGTCACGTTGTGATGTTCTACCTGACCCTCAACGTAACGGATCTGCGTATGCACGTCCGTTAGACCTGTCGTCACAGCGTAATATCCGCGGCTCCAGAAATGGCCTTTCGGATATCGTAACCTGAAATTTTCTTTGACATGGAATATTTTCCATGACGAATATCCCTTTAGCAGCTTCGCTGCCTTCTCTTCGCCGGTGCCTTTTGGCAGAATCGCTACCATATGGACGTGCTCCGGGAGCACGTTCAACGCCAAGATTTTTATTCCGTGCCTGCAAGCAGCCTGCCTGATGCAGGCTGCTACGAGATTCCTGTTTTCCAACTTACGCATCATTTCATACCTATACTTGGTACACCACTCGAATGTCCAGATGTTTCTGCCAACGCTATGGCTGCTTCTGACCAGTTCTAACTCCATAGAAAGCCCTCCGAAACGCTTAAGTAGAACGAGAGCCCTATCAATAACTAAATGCATGAATGATAGGGCTGATTCGTTCCCTGTCAGTTTTTTATTTTTTCTCAGAATAAGCGTGAGCAATTCATCTACTGATTGAAATCAGTAGATTTCTTGTCACCCGATTAA
>CAYXYA010000139.1:0-5609 GCA_964469185.1 uncultured bacterium
CGACCGAGACCGATGAGAAACGGATGGTCAAAACACCTGGCACCATCAATGGTGGATTTTACCCCAACTCTCCGGATGTCCCTGGACCAAAAACCCCGCGCGTGATTGTCAGCGTCGAGGACATCGCGGCCGCGATGAAAGATGTTAAGGCCGCCGGCGGGAAAGTGATAGCAGAACCCGTGGACATTCCCATGATCGGCAAATGGGTCAATTTCACCGATTCGGAAGGCAACCCTGTCGGCTTGCTTCAAGCCGCGCCGCGTCAATAATTACGACGAACAATAAACCGTCTTTCGGCTCTGCTCAGGACGGTCTTTTGTTTAGATTACTTATGTAAGCTTGAGATGTTTTTTCTTTATTTTTACATCGGCCTCAATCCGCCGGATCCATTCGGCGGTGAAAACCCTCTCCTGATCGAGACGTTGGAGAATGACCATCATTTCATCCATCCGCGTATGAAATATATCCTTCGTCACAAATTCTTCGCGCAAAGAATTGATGGCCGCATCAAACCGCTCATTAGTAACGAACTTAGACCGAAAAGAACTCATGGTAGCATCAAAGTGCTCCTTTGTAACATAATTAGGCATAAAAGCCCCTTTCCGCCACCAGGATGTCATGAAAAAATCGTAGCTCAGAAAATAGCCTTTGTCAATCGACGAGTTACGCGCCGATCGTCCCCGTCTTCACTTCTCCGGCAAACTCGTAGCTGGCAATAATCACCCCAGTCTTCGCAACTTTCGAGTCGATGAGTTTCAGGCCTTGGGCCGGCGTCCCTTCAGCGAACAACCGCTTGCCCGAACCAACGGTCACGGGAAAAGTCCAGATATGCATCGTGTCGATCAAATGATTTACCAGGAGTGTTTGGATGAGGTTGCCACTGCCGTGAACCCAGAGGTCCGGACCATCCATAACTTTCAGTTTCTTGATCTTCACTACAACATCACCAGTGACCAGGAATGAATTTTGCCACGACAGTTCTCTTTGTGCGTGTGAAACGACATACTTTTTTGTTTTGTTAAACGGCATAGCCACTTCCGAATCAGTTTTCGCCGTTGGCCAGTAGGCGGCAAAAATATCATACGTCTTCCGGCCCAGCAGGAGTTCAAAGGGCAAAGCCATAAATCCCGTCATTACCCCGCCCATGATATCGTCCCAATAGTGCGCACTCCAACCGCCGTAGACAAAACCGCCATCACGGTCCTCGTTTGGGCCGCCCGGTGCTTGCATGACGCCGTCGAGGGTGACGAAGGTTGTGGTGATAATTTTACGCATAGGGATAGGGATAATAAAATAACGCCTAGAAAGCTTAACCTAAAGGTTTAGTGTAATGACACTTAGGGTAATTACTACATCCGATAAACGGCCCGAATTTTCCATCCCGCTCAACAAGTCCACCTCCGTCAACGGGACATTTTCCTAAAATATTCTTCTTGTTTTTATTTTTCATTTTTGAGATAACTTTTTGAACTAACCCTTCAATTGATTGCCGTATTAAAAGTAGGATAATTACAATAACTCCCGCAGCTATATATGCGACTATCGCGTAACCCCCAATAATCTTAGCGGCTTGATTTCCGGCTTTTACCAATTCTGGATCCGCAGGCATATGATTAGTATATCAGAAAATCTGATTTCTGGCCGGCGCCCTAGTAAAAATGTTCAATCATCGCCCGGCGGTCCGGCGGAAGTTTCGTGTAACTGTCCAGGGTTGATGTCCAAAAACTCATACATCGTACGATCACGGCGTAACGCTTATGAAGAGGTTGCAAGGTGCATCGCTACAATTGCGCGCTGGAGAGGACCGCTGGCGGCATCGTGACGATCAGTGGCGAGAATTGGTAACATCGCTCGCACCGACGCGTTCTCCGTCGCTAACAACTCAACCCGGCCCGAAAAGTATTCGGCCAGGGCGGTCAGAAACTCATCAAACCAAGACGGCGTCACCGTTAACACCTCATCAAAATCGATGGCCACCGGCTGGCTGGCATCAAGCGTGGGGCGAAGTGCTCGAAAGGCCTCGAGACCGGCGGGACGGGAAACAAGGACGGTACCGAATTTTTTTAGTTGGATCGTTTGCATACCATATTAATAGGTTATTTCGGTGACGACACCGCGCACGTTTTTGTCGATCGCAACCACCCGCATTTTCCCGTGAGCCGGGATGGCTGCTTGCGCCATGCCCGATGTCAAGGTTACTCCAATCGAGTTCGTTTCCGCTATTTTTTTTACCAACTTCAATCCGTTCCCTCGTTTTTCCGGGCTACGACCAGAAATGGTTTCGGTAAAAGCAATGCGGATTACCTCGTTGTCGTTCACGATATTCGGTCGCACGCGTTGCAATGTCGCCCGCACCCCTTGCCCGCGATCAGCCAAGACAATCATTCTTTTTTGAACATCGTAGGCAAAAAATATTCCCGGCACATCCGGCCAACTCCCGAGGTTGTGCGCGAACGAATTATCGCCAATTTCGCCAGCCACGGTGGTGAGCAGTGAGGCCATGCTTAGCGCCTTGCTACCGGGCAACGATTCTAACATCGCCCCCATTTTTACCAAGCGGCTCGTAAAACGATCGGGTTGTGCGCAGTAGTACTCATCCGGAATTTCCGGCGGTTGCGCGCTCGACGCCCAAGCCCAGGCTAGTTTCGGCAAATCAACCGCCAGGCGCTGTATTTCGGACAGCACATATCGACGTTGCCCCCCAGGGCTACGCTGTGGCACCAAACGACCAGACTTTTCCCAATTCCGAAGGGTTTGGGCGGTAACTCCAAGAATGGCCGCTGCTTCAGTAACGCGTATGGTTATTTCCTTCATATTGATAAGTATACACCACAAACTTATAAAAGTCAAGCTCTTTTATAAGTTTACTATAAATACCTATAAATTCAAGCTTTCTTTTGACGCCCTCACATCAAATGGTTATCGGACAAAAGCAGGTGTATTTTTCGGTCGCGAATCTGAGGAAGTCGCTCACGCCTTCGTATCCGAGGTTAATGCTTTTTTTGAGATCCGCTGGCACGGTATGAACGGTGCCCCTCCACACCAATCGGGGGGGACATTCGATTTTTCGAAAGGCGAATTGATGGGCTTATTCCCCGTTTCATAAGTTTATTATTGTTTAAACCGATTGGTGTGGGGGGTGCCGGAGGCTAGGAGTTTGGGTTTCATAACTTCGAGAATCCAAAGTCCTTTCCAACCACATTAAGTCCGGACGGCTCCGCTAAAGCAACGCCAATTTCTAATGAATTAATAAACTTTATGTACTGTACATCTTCTGGCGTTTTCGAAGGAACAAGAATTTTATGCTGACTTTGCAGAACGATTTTTCTCTCAGAAACAAACTTCTGAATCTCAAAAAAATCGTACTCAAATAATTGTACTACTCCTTTTCTGGCTTGAGTTCTAAAATTACAGTTTTCGGTGCTTTTTACTTCAACTAAAAATGATTGATTGCTATTAAAGGCGAATAGATCAACGTGTCTATTGGACAATGTGTCATAACCATTTTTTCTAAAAACGTCGATCAGTTGTTGGAGTATAGAAGCATGAACCGTTTCGGCCCGGGCTAGTAATTCATTGTTCCGAAAATATTGGCCTGGCTCGTTTTTGACAACCCGGGCACGAATGGACTCAAAAACTTTGAGTGTATCGGCGTAACGCAATGTCTCAGCCGCACTTTTTACTTCTTTGAGCTCGGTCGGTTTTTCTCCAATAAAATCAATCACTGAATCTGATCGATACTCAAACAGCGGCTTATTTTCATTGAGAATCGCCTGAGCGACAACTGGCCTCACGGCGGAGAAACTTCCCATTTTTGGGAATTGCGGATGTTGTGTAAGAGGAACAAAGTTTTGTAAAAGCGCTCTAATCAGTTCTGGAACTTTTTCAAAGTTTTTTAGTTCGGGTGCTTCCCAAATGTTTCGAGGCGGTAACTCGCTAAATAAATATATTTCAGAAAACGGGACCATTAATGGCCAAAGATTTTGTTGCTTCTCAATTTCCTCAATCCAAAGAAAATTATCTTTAACTGAAAAATCAGGTCCAATTACACCCAGACCAATGATTCCAGATTTTGCTCCCTTGAAAAGAGAATCGCCGGTACTATGCATGAAAAAAATATCGCCAGGCTGAATTTTCTCCCAGCGGGCTCGATACTCCTCTTTTAAACCCCACGTCATGTACTTAATCGCCGTCAACCAGTTTTCCGGAGTTCCGGTAAACCGGTAGAACTGTTTCGCATCAAGTGACGGAGAAAAGTCCATTTAGAGCTCAATAGATTTCTTAGCATTTCCTTTCGATTTTTCTGCAGGATATTTTTTTGCATTCTTCCCAAGCTTATCTACTACAGCTTCACTCAGGTTGATGCCTAAGTTATCGGCAAGCTCAAAGAGGTAAATTGCCACATCGGCAACTTCTTCGCCGATTTCAGTCTTATGAGTTTTTGCGTATTCCTCAACTTGCTCTTTCGTTTTCCATTGGAAATGCTCAAGAACTTCGTTCGCCTCTAGAACCAAAGACAACGCCATATCTTTGTGATTGTGGAATTGCGACCAGTCCCGCTCGTCGCGGAATTTCTTGATTCGTTCAGTGAGTTCTTGGATGTCGGACATATGTTTAGCCTACCCTGGATGAGCTAAAAAGGCAAAAACCCGCGGCCGCAAGGCGTTCGGGTTTCATAGGGCGAAGTACGGCAGAGATTTAAGTCTGGGGTTTTTCTAGCCCGCTCTGCACCCTTGCCGGTAATACGAATAGGATTGTCCCCAAAGTGGTTACAAAATCGATGGCCTTCTTAGCGCTCGCTGCATCTGGCAAAGGCAAACTTTCATCATCATGCCTTTGATCATTTGCATCAAGCCTTACTTCGTGTGCCCATTCGCCCATTTCTTTGGTTATCAAATGCTTTTCAGCAGCCTGGTCGATCCGATGATATAAGCTACCATCTTTATAACCTCTTGCTTTCAGCATTGCATCAACGGCACTCGCCGCCAACATGACCGCTCCTGAAGGAGCGTGGAGACTATTAATTGCTTGGGTCAAAAAGTTTCCAGCTCGCTCGGGAATTGATTTATCAACCTCTGAAGAAGAGGGATATGTAGCCAAAATACTGGCTCCCCAATTTGTGGACGATGCTGTCACCACGCCTCCACATCTTGTGCATCGATATATTCGCCAACAACGTGTATTACTTCCCTGATAATCGACGGTATTAAATTCTGTGCACTTCACGAGGCTAGGACGATCGACGCTACAATGAGGGCACCGATCGAGGTTTAATTGTTCATCAAGATTTGGCATATCAACTAGATACTATCTCGCCCAAGTAAATTGAGTTCTAAGTGAGTTATATTGAGAGGGCAAAATTCTTTTTTCATGTTGCAGCCTGCCAACAACAATACCTCTGTCAATCCTTAAACTATTTGCGAAGCTTGTTATCAATTCGGAAGAAAGACCCCCTTTATTAATTAGAGCCAAAAGTCTCGAATAATCACCAACTGGAATAAGAGAGTTTGCGGCAAAAGTATCAGCTTCGGCCTCTAAATTTTTATTCGTTTTTTCCCCACCAAAAAAATCAATATTGTATGTTTTTTTTGAGTGTAAAACTAAGTGAC
>CAYXYA010000140.1:0-5590 GCA_964469185.1 uncultured bacterium
GAACAAGCCGTACCGTTTGGCCCAGGGCGCGTTAGCGGTGGTTTCGTCCCAGCCATTGGAGCCGTTCGCTGAAGTAGGGTTCTTGGAGCAACCCGCGCCCAGGACGAAAGCCAGTAATATGAAAAGCCAAGAAAAGCGTTTCAAAAGGAGTTCCTTTAGCTAAGATGAGAAACCTAACGGCATTTTGCGGAATAACCTGAGCTTTTTATCTGATTTTTCCTAAAAACCACCAGTCATTCGAAATGGCCCTTTTATAAGGGCTTCATCAGGAAGTCTATCATGGAAAACAAACCAAAAACCCTCGGGGTCAGGCCTCCAGTCCTATCGATCCTATGCGTCGCTGGTTTGTTTGGGTCTTTCATCAATATGATCATGGTGATCACCCCTTCGATCCAGGCTTACGGCCGATGGTATGCCGCTTATCTATCCTTGAGCACGGTTGTTCTGATCATTTGTCTGAGCGGCTTATGGCTGATGAAACGCTGGGGTCTTTTCGTTCTCATTCCCTGTGTATTACTGGACCAATGGGTCTATTGGGTCTTGGATCGTTGGGCTCCAGCCGCGATCATTTTAAAAGGGGCGATCTTGATCGTCGGTCTCGTCTACTTCCGAAGGCTCAAAAGATGATCGAAGGTACGCTGGAACTGCCCCGGCCCTTTTCCCTGGAGTTGACCCTCTTGTGCGGTCAATGTTTTCGATGGGAAAAAGATCCGAGAGAAGAAGGCTGGTTTCACGGGACCGCGGGACAGGTTTACTGGCGTCTTCGGCAGGACCAGGATATTTTGAAGTGGCGCTGCAGTTCGTCCCAGGTGAGGGGACAGGTTGCCGCCGCCTGGCTTTCGCGTTTTTTGAGCCTCGACGATGACATGGAAGGCTGGGCCAGGGATCACGGAACCCATCCGGTCCTGGAGAATCCACTCCGGGTCTTAAAAGGCCTCCGACTATTGCGGCAAGAACCTTGGGAATGCACGGTCTCCTATATGTTCGCGCAAGGCTTGTCGGTGAAGGTCATCCGCCACGCGCTGGGGAAGTTTTGCGTGAAATACGGCAAGGCTATCCCCGAGGCTCCTGGTTTTTTTACTTTTCCCGAACCGGAGGACTTGGTTTCGCTCCAGCCCGGCGACTTGAAGGCCTTTACCAACAATTACCATGCCCGCGCCGACCGTATCATCCGCGCCGCGCGGGTGGTGCAGGCGAAAGTCCTCTCCTTGGAACACTTCAAGGATATTCCCTGCGATGACGCCCGGGAAGCTTTGATGGCGCTGGACGGCATCGGTCCCAAGATAGCCGACTGCATCCTGCTTTTTTCCATGGACCACCTTTCGGCTTTTCCGGTGGACCGCTGGGTGCTTCGCGCCATGAAACGCTATTATCGATCCGTCAAACTTTTGGGGGCGGGGGAAGAGGCGCCGACCCGGACGCAATACGTCAAGATCGTCCATAAGGCCCGCAAGGCCCTGGGAGAGCGCTGCGGCGTGGCCAGCGAGTATCTGTTCTTGTTCTTAAGGCTGTTGGACGACGCCAATTTGCGCCAAGAGCTGGGGCCCTATTGCCAGGACCTGGATTCGGTCGCGGAAATGTTCTTTTCGCCCCGCCCAAAAAAGCGAAAAGCAAAGCGTTAGTCGAAAGGATCTTCAATGAAACCAGCTTTTTTGATCATCACTCAGGATGAAAGCGCACGGGAGCTTCTCAAATCGGCTTTTCAATCTTCCTATGACCTGACCTTTATTTCGGATATCCCGGCCGCCCTCAAAATTTTAAAAAAGCGGATCTTCGAACTGTGTCTGTTGGACGCTCCTTTGACCGGCAAAAAGGGCATGAACGGGCTTAAACAGCTCAAACGGCAGGAGGGCGCGGTGGATCTCGTGATCGTAGTGCCTTCCCATCAGGTTGAAAAAGGGCTGGAAGCGGTTCAATTAGGAGCCTATGACTATCTGGTCAAACCTTATTCCATGGCCGAGGCGGGACAGCTATTCGAACGGGTCTTAAGTAAAAGAGTCTTTGAGAAAGAAAATCGTTTTTGGCGGGTCGAAATGATGGCGCTCTTTATCGGCAAGGAAACCCTTACTCGAGACGATATTCCGTCGGATTATTTGGGTAGGTCCTTCGAAACCGTGAAAAATAAAGAAGACTCAAAATTATCCTTTAAAAAATCTCGGCTTCAATTTGAGCGTCAATGTATTCGCAAGGCTTTAGAAAGGGCCAGGGGCAACCAAACCCTTGCCGCGAAGACCCTGGGACTTCATCGGAACACCCTGATCTGGAAGTTAAAAGGGCTGAATTTAGGCGAAGATTACCGGCGCATTGTCAGGAAGCGCCGAGGGAAATAGGCTGTTTTTAAAGGGAATTTTGATCCGGTGGGGCTCTACCGGTAGTGGTAGAGGGCTTAAAAACACGTAAAAATCCCGAATATCCTTGCTTTGAGGCCCTTCCTCTAGTATAAAAGTCCCGAGTTCATCAAATTAGGAGGTGGGCGTTGACTAAAAGCGAACTGTTGGGGACGTTAGCCGCAGAAACAGGATTGAAGAAAAAAGACGTTGATAACGTATTTCAAGCCTTGAGAAGCACGATTTACAAAACCTTGAAAACTGAGCACAAAATCAAGCTGGATGGTCTTGGTGTGTTTCAATTGAAAGACCGCAAAGCCCGCATTGCCCGCAACCCTCGCACTGGCGAGATGGTCAATGTTCCGGCTAAAAAAGTCGTCAAGTTCCGCGTTTTGAAAGATCTTAAAGAAGCGGTCTTGTCGTAACAGCCAATTTGAAGGTTTTCTGAAGCACCCTGTTCCAAAAGAGCAGGGTGCTTTTTTATTTATAGAGAAAATGATTTAAAACTCGTTTCTATCAGGAAACCCCCTTGAGTTTGAATCCTCCCGCCCAATTTCGAAGTGGTTCTTTCCCCTGGTTTTTCGCCCTTGCGGCGATCTGGATCTTGTTTGTCTTTATCCAGTTTTTTATCCAGCTTCCCAATTTTTGGCCTTCCGTTCCGCTTTTTTTTCAAAGGCATCCATGGACGGAAACCGAACTTTTAAAGCGATTTGAAATTTGGCAAGGTGTTTTGTCCTCCATTTTTATCGGATTTTGGTCCGCGGGACTGGCCTGGTGCTATGGAAGGCGGTCGCGTCAATGGCTCGGTCTTTCGATCCGCGGCGCCAGTCTTAACTTTTGTCTGGAACTGGGGCTGGGTGTCTTTTTATTCAACGCGCTTTGGATGGGGTTGGGTCTGGTCCGGCTTTGGTTCGAGTCCTTGTGGCTCACCAGCCTGCTTTTGCTCTCGATCCCTTTACTTTTCGACATTTTGAAAATACGCGTAAAAGTCCCGGATGTTTCCCGGAAGGGAAAACTTCATTCGGCCGCCATGGGGGCGGTCATCCTATATGGGGTTTTTCTTCTCTTCCATAGCGTTTTGCCTGAGACTTTCTACGATTCACTCAATTATTTTTTGGGCATGCCCCATTTTTGGATCTTCCAGCACGGGATCACCGACTATCCCACTCAATTGCTCTCGGGTTATTTTCACGGGGGTTCGCTTTTTTTCATGACCGCTTACGTTTTGGGCGGCGCGGCGGGCGCCAAAGTTTTGAGCGCGGTCGTTTGGGGCTTATGTGGTCTTTTGGCCTATGGCTGGGTGAAAGAAATGGCGGGGTCGTTGGCCGGAACCTTGGCCGCCACGGCGGTCCTGACTTTTCCTCTCCTCTATATCAACGCCTGGGCCGTTCGGGTGGACGGGATCCTGACCCTCACGTTGCTTTTGTTTTTTTACAGCCTGGATCAGGCGGGGCAGAAGAAAGGGAGGAAGGGATTTTACACATGGGTATTCGTGTCGGCTCTCTTCGCGGGGTTGGCGCTTTCCATTAAACCGACCGCTATCGTCGGCATTGCCGCGGCTTTGATCGTGATCCTTTGGCAAAGAGGATCTCGCCTTCTCTTGGATAAAAAGATCTGGCTGATCTACGGGGGATTGGGTTTGATCGAGGTGGGGCCCTGGCTTTTGAAGAACGACGCCTTTACGGGCAACGCGTTCTTTCCTTACGCGATGTTCGCCATGGGCGGGCGTCAGTTTTCCCTTCAAAGCTATGATCGGCTCCTGCACGAGAACCAACAATTCCTTCCCATGACGCAAGGGTTCAGGTCCCTGCTCGATCTGCCCTGGCGTTTGACCATGCCGCAGGCAGGGGACGGTCAGATGATCGGACCTATCCTCCTGGCGTTCCTGCCCATCCTTTTTTTCACGCGGATCAAGAACGCGTCGCTCCGGTTCCTGACAGGGACGATGGTCCTCACTTTCGGGTTGGGCCTCACCCTTTCGCACATGCTGCGTTTTTCCATCCCGGCTTTTGTCCTGGCCTTCATGGTCTTGTCCGCGGTCATCGTCTCCCAAAAAGGGTGGGCCTGGAAAGGATTGTGGGCCGGCTCGGTCTTGGCTTCGGCGATTCTCTTTTTAGCGACCTACGTGGACCTGAGCGCCCGGTTCTATGATGGGGGTGGGATCTGGATGGGAAAAGAAACCTCTCAAGCCTATTTGAATCGTAAACTCCAGAATTCCTATGAACCGCTCGTGGATTGGACGAATCAGAACCTGCCCAAGGACGCGCGGCTTCTTCTGGTCGGCGATTCCAGGAGCGTTTATTACGACCGCGTTCATTACGCCAACTCGGCTTTTGACGACCAATTTTTCGCTCTGGCGGCCCGCCAGGAGCGGAATGCGGCCGGTATCTTAAAAAGGCTCCATAAGATGGGCATCACCCATCTGGTCATCAATGGACACGAAGGACTGAGGGTTTCAGTGGACTATCACCAGTATGAATTGACCTCCTTGGAGTGGCACAGACTCAACGAGTTCGTTCGTTTGGGACTCAAACCTCTTTACTGGAGAAATTTTCAAGCTGTTTACGAGGTGAAATCACGATTGAGTGATGAAAAAATACCGTATCTCGTCAACCTGTTTTCCTTTTTCGCTCCGTCCGCTTATGATTTCTTCCAGGCGGTGGATGGGGACACCATTAACGCTCAAGCCGCTTTGAGGGCCCAGCAGGCGTTCTTTCCCTCGGAAAAATTTTTTGGGGAAAAAGCCATGCGAGGAATTCCTGAAAAATGACAAACCCGAACCGCGCCCCTTCTACCACGACCGCTGAAAGCCGGGGCGCCTGGCCCTGGTCGGCCCTGGTCTTGGCCTGGTCGGCGGTGGTTTTTGTTTATTATTTTTCCAATCGCGGGATGGTCCTGCCCAATTTTTCGAATTTTTTTCAAGCTTTGCCCTATTTGGGAATGGTCTTTGACGCGGGCGCCTATCCGGAGGCCAGCGAGTCCCAGTGGATGGCGGTTTGGGGAGAGTCCCTCAAAGCGCTCGGAGCCGCCTTTGTGACCGCGGGAGCGACCTGGAGCTGGGGTCGCCGTACGCGCCGCTGGATCGGTTTGACCCCCGCGGATAATTGGGTCCGGTTCGGGATCGATTTTGGGTTGGGGGTGATCCTGCTCAACTTCTTCTGGGTCGGCACGGGACTTTGCGGGCTCTGGTACCAACCGGTTTGGCTGGCGGTCGGGCTATTGCTCGCGCTCTGGTTTGTCATCGACGCCGCCCAGGTCTTGAT
>CAYXYA010000141.1:0-3373 GCA_964469185.1 uncultured bacterium
GACGATCATAGGCACGCCCGCGATAAGGGCTAAGGGCTTACCCGGAAAACGCTGCGCCCCGTAACGGGATGGGATGACACCAATCACTTTACTTTTTGCCATAACGCTCCGTCACCATTTGGATCAAATTGGTCGTCGACCGTCCCTCGACCACGGGAATGTTCATGACCTTCCCGCCCCAGGATCGCACCAGGTCGCCGCCAATGATCTTATCGACCGCCCAGTCGCCGCCCTTGACGAGAATGTCCGGCTTGATGGTTTTCACGACGTTGAAGGGATCGTCTTCCTCGAAGAAGGTCACATAGTCCACACAGGCAAGCGCCAAAAGCATTTCGGCCCGTTCGGCCAAAGGAAGGAGAGGTTTCAATGGACCCTTGATGCGCTTGACCGAGGCGTCGCTGTTGAGCCCGACCACAAGAATGTCGCCCTGCTCGCGTGCCTTTTGAAGATAGGTCACGTGGCCTAAATGCAGGAGATCGAAAACGCCGTTCGTGAAGACTACTTTTTTGCCTTGGTTTTTAAGGTTCTGAAGGACTGCGGCTAACTTGGTGGGTTCTAAAAATTTTTCCAATTCATCTCTATCTCAGCTGGGATGGGTAATTATAGTGAAAGGGTCCCATGGTGGCAAGGATTACGACCGAACAGCTGCCTTTTGATTTTTTGCCCCTTTCCTCTCTAGCCTTCATCCATCCACGGGGTTTTGGAAATTCGTTCAAGAATGCTGTTTCGCTCCACACATTCCCCTATGGGTCCCTTTCGCTCGCTTGAGATGATCCGGTCGGGCCACTTGGCTGGGGCTTTCGAGGAAAGGGGCAGGGTGTTTTTACGCCTTAAGACTTTAAAAAACCGCAGGCCCTCTCTGGCAACAGCCCCTACCAAAAGGACATTTGGACACAGATAACTGAGCGAAAGGGACCCATAGGGGAATGTGTGGAGCGGAATGAAGGTAGGAAAGTTCTCTTCAAGGCCCCGGTGGTTCATGGCGGCTAGAGCCAGAGAGGGCCGAAAAGAAAACACTTCTCCGGCGCAGGTACATCGCTCTCACTTGAAATGACATAGACAGGCCATTTGGCAGGGGTTTTCGAAGAAAAGGGGCATAAAATAAAAAATCAGGCCGACTTCAGAACTAGCTTTACGATCTCGGGATAGCACAAAGTCCTCAGGGGCGGAAAGCAACCCAGCCCGCGGTTCACGAAAAGCACCGTGTTTTTCTCCCGATAAAATCCATCCGAGTACTTTCGGCCCCGGGAAGACGGAACGATCAAGGGTCCGATGAAAGGAAAACGGATCTGCCCGCCGTGGGTGTGGCCCGAGAGCTGTAAATGAGCCCCCGCCTGCTTCCCCAGATAAAAATGATCGGGATGGTGGGCCAAAAAGATCTTGGCGTCGCCCTTGGCCTCGCAAATCACCTTGTCATCCTTCTGGCCGTACCACAGCTCCTGCGCTCCGAGGATGGCCAGGGTCTTCCCTTTGCGCTTGTGATAGACCACCTCGTGGTCCAGGACCCGGATACCATCCGCTTCCAGCGCCTTCGTCAAACCAGACGGGTTCGCCCTCATGTCATGGTTGCCCAGAACAGCGTAAACCCCGAGCGGTGCCTTGAAGCCCTTGAGCAATCCCCGCATGGTCGGGATATCGCCGGGGAAATTGATGAAGTCGCCGGTGAGCGCGAACATATCCGGTTTGAGCCTCTTCGCCCGGTCGATGCCGGCCTTCAGGAAATCGCGCGTGATGTACTTGCCAAAATGAAGGTCCGAAATCTGGACCAAGGTGAATCCCGAAAGTTCCTTGGGCCAACCCTTGACGTAAACCTCGTATTCCACCAACTCCGGCTCATAGATCAGGTTGTGGATGTGAAAGCGCTCCAGAAAAGCGAAAGGCGCCTTTGAACCGGCGGGAACCTTGATCGACTCCATACGGATCAACTCGGCCTTCAGCGGTCTGAGGCGAAAGAGGGCCCAATGAACGTGATCCGTCCAAATGGTCAGGATCCAGGCGATCATGAGCGCCAAAAATAATTTCGAGTTAAAGGGCAGTATCGACAGACCCGCGTAAGTGAAATCCCAATCCCTCAAAAAATAGACGCTGGGAACGCCCAAAATGGAGATAAAAACAAAGAACCAGGGAAAGGTCCAAGTCGGCTCAGGAACAGTCCGGGGCGGGTGGAAACTGACGCGGTTCGTCATGAAGATGAAAAGTTGGAAGAGCAGAAGAAGGTAAACCCAGAAGAACGGTTGATGGATCATGGCCGACCACAATTCTTGATATTAGTGGTTCATTTCTTCGAGTAGACGCTGGGTCAATTCCGCGGCGGAAACAGTGGCCACGCCCAGTTTCTCGACCTCGATGCCAGCCGCGTAGTTCGCCAACGCCGTCGCTTGGAGCAATGTCGCTCCCGCGGTCAGGGCCAGTGTCAGGGTCGCGATAACGGTATCGCCCGCGCCCGAGACGTCGAACACTTCACGCGCCACAGTCGGGATGGTCTGGGGAGGTTGTCCCGGCTCGAAGATCGTCATGCCATGCTCACTGCGGGTCAGGACCATCGACTTGCACTGGAGTCTTTTCATCGCCTTGAAACCGATGGCCTCGAAATTCTCACCCACCGCCTCGGGCCCCAGGGCCTCGGTCATTTCTTTCATGTTCGGCTTCATTACCGTGACGCCCTTGAACTCGAAAAAGTTATGGAACTTTGGGTCCACCGTGATGATCTTCTTTTTCGCTTTGGCAAAGGCCACGATTTGACGAATGACCCGGGAGGTCAAGAGACCCTTGTTGTAGTCCTCGAAGATGACACCGTCGGCGCCCTGGATAGCCTTGATGGCTTTTTGGATGACCTGGGTCTGCTGTTTGTCGGTGAGAGCGGATTTGATCTCACGGTCGATGCGCACCACTTGCTGGGTATTGGCGATAACACGGGTCTTTTCGGTCGTCGGCCTGTCGCGCAAGGCGAGTATGCCGGAGATGTTCACCTTGAGGCTCTTTAACTCGCGGACCAATTCCCGCCCCGGAGTATCCACTCCGGTCGTTCCGATGATGGAAGCCTGCCCGCCCAAAGCCGCGATGTTCGCCGCCACATTGGCCGCGCCGCCCGGCATCTTTTTGTCGTCCTCGCTGATCTCCACCACCGGGATGGGCGCTTCCGGCGAGATGCGCGCGACCGTTCCCTTGATATAAACATCGAGCATGACGTCGCCGATGACCACGATCTTCTTTTTTTGGAGGGCGCCGACGAGGGACAAAAGCTCAGACTTATCGACCGACGACAGGATCGACTGGCTTTTCATGGTGCTCTTTTCTTTTTTCATGGGGTTCAGGGAAACATCGCTGATTCGATCAGCTCGCAGAAAATATGGCCCATGAGCATGTGACACTC
>CAYXYA010000141.1:3383-5577 GCA_964469185.1 uncultured bacterium
CTTGGATCCGATCGGTCGCCGAGGCTGGCACGATGATGGCCACGTCGACTTCCTTGGCAATCTTGCCGCCGTCCCGGCCCAGAAGGCCGATGGTGTGGCACTTGTTCTTCTTGGCGGCCAGAATGCCCTTATAGACGTTCTCGGAATTGCCTGAGGTGGAAAGACCCACCGCCACGTCGCCTTCCACGCAGAGGCCCTCGATCTGATGGGAATAGATCTGGTCGTAGCCATAATCATTGCCGAGCGCCGTCAGGGTCGAGGTGTTGGTATGGAGCGCCAGGGACATCAGGGCCCTGCGGCGTTTCAGATAGTCGCCGACCAGTTCCGCCGCGATGTGCTGCGCGTCCGCCGCGCTTCCGCCGTTGCCGAACCAAACGGCTTTTTTCCCCTGGAGGTAAGCCTTCACGAGGATCTCGCCGGCCTTTTCAATTTGCGGAAGGCATTTGTTGAGCAGGTTTTGTTTGACCTGGATGCTTTCTTCGATGCGGCCCCGGATGCTAACGTTCATAAAAACCTCGTCCTTTGAATAAGAGAGTCACAAGAATCGTATTTTACCGATGCTTTCCAAAATTATAAAGGAAACAATACCCCAGAAACGAAGGCCTTATATGCTTGAATGGCGCCTTCGAGCCCATAATAATAAACCCGTGTCAACCCCTTCAAAATCCCGTTCCATTCCCCGCTGGACGCCTTGGTTCTTCATCGCCTTGGCCGCGGCCTTTTTGTTCCGTTTGGCTTTCGGACTTTGTTCTGAAATTTGGTTCATCGATCAACAGCAAGTTTATTTGATCGGACTCAAATACTATACCACCACTCAGTGGCCCTTCTTCGGGCCTGACGTCGCGACCGGCATCCAATTACCGGGAGCCCTGCAGGGTTTGGTCATCGGTCTTCCTCTTTTCCTTCTGCCGATCCCTGAGTCTCCTTATATTTTTTTGAACCTCCTTTCTTTTGCCGGACTCTGTTTCTTCGCCTGGTATTGCGGCAAGCGTCTTCCTCAATTCCCCCGCTGGATCCTTTGGACCTGGCTCCTCACCGCGCCCTGGGTCATGAACTGGTCGACGAATATCGATAACGACTCTTATGTGATCTTTGGAAGTTGTTTATTCTTTGTGGGATTCTTGGAAAGTCTGCCTCCATTTCGCTTGGGGACCTTTTCGCCCTTCGCCGCGAACGGCTTGATGGGCCTGGGCCTGGGCTGGAACGCGCAATTCCACATGTCTTACGTGATCCTTTTGCCCTTCGTGCTGACGTCTTTGGCCTGGCAAATCAAAGCCAGGAAAAGGACCTCTTCTTGGTCGGTCCGCCTAGCCGGTTTCATTTCAGGCTTTCTCATCACTTACAGCCTGGCCCTACCGACCTGGATCCAATTTGGAGCGGCGCAGGGTTCCGGCGGAGCGGCGAATGCCATTACCTTCAACCCGGAGAACTTTCTCAGATTTTTTGACGTTCTCGCCCGTTTTTTATCCTTGGCCTCCTGTGAGATCCCGCGGTTCATCGGCGCTCATTACGCGGACCGAATGGAGTTCCTGGGACAAAACCTTTGGCTGGCGCCCTTCGCGGTCGTCGCCGGAATTCTCGGCATCCTTCAAGCCGCGGTTCTTTTACTGTCCTGGTTCCGGAAAAAAAACCCTCAGAAAGATTGGCCTAGGATCAAATGGCTGGCCCTGCTGACCTTCCTCTTGATCTACCTGAGTTTCATCTTCGCCATCAAGACCCCCGCGTCCACCACCTTTTACCTGACCCTGCCCGTCGCCATGCTTTACGGTTTTTACTGCCTGAGCCCCTGGGTCAAGGACCGCTGGTTCCTGCGGGCCGCCGGCATTCTATTGGTTTGTAACATTGTTTTTCACGCGGGATTGGCGGCGCGCAACCTGCCGGTCAAATCGCTTTATAAAGATCGGGATCTATTCGTGAAGGCCATCCAGGAAAAGAACTACCACTTGCTGGGCGAGAGACGACCCAACACGCTTTACTGAAGATCGATGGGAATTACATATTTAATTCCATCGTAATGTTCCGTTTAGTGCTTTTTTCTTTTTCGACCTTCTCCACTCAGACCGCCATCCGTCAGCTATTTGGGATAACTCCGTATCAAGCATCTAGCTCGCTCCACCCATCCCCCAGTGGGGCCCTTTCGCTTGCTTCTTCAGGGATTCGATCCGGCTTTTGGTCGGGGGTCTTCGTTGGAGAA
>CAYXYA010000142.1:0-5574 GCA_964469185.1 uncultured bacterium
TCGACTTTTTCGGGACGCTTCACGGGCGAAGGCACGCCGGTGAAATAACGGACGGGCCGCAAGCAAACATAGAGGTCCAACATCTGGCGCAAGGCCACGTTGAGGGAACGGATACCCTTGCCAACCGGCGTCGTGAGAGGACCCTTGATACCGACCAAATATTCCCTGAAAGCTTCCACGGTGTCGTCCGGAAGCCAGTTCTGGAATTTGTCGAACGCAGTCTGTCCGGCATAGACCTCGAACCAGGAAATTTTCTTTTTGCCGCCGTAGGCTTTTTGCACCGCCGCGTCAAAGACCCTCACCGAAGCCTTCCAAATGTCGGGCCCTGTGCCGTCGCCCTCGATAAAAGGGAGGATAGGATGGTCGGGGACTTTTAACAGACCGTTTTGGATGCTGATCTTGTCGCCCTGGGGCGGTTTCACGTTTTGGTAGGTGTAAGACAAGGGGAACTCCTCGTAAAAGTTTTTAGCGAGGGGCAGTTTAAAACGGTGGCTGGGAGCCGTCAAGGAAAGTCGCCTGATTTATGGAAGAAGTTTTTCTAGGCGAGATGATCCGGAATGTGGCGAAAGTCCTCGGTCTTCAAGCTGTATTTCTTGAGCTTCCGTTGGAGGGTTTTTAGGTTCAATCCGGATCTTTTCGCCGCTTCGGTCATCCGGCCGCGGGCTTTGGTCAGGGCGTCCACTAAATAAGCCTTTTCCGTGATACTCAAGAGGTCGTCCAATTTGCCCGTTTGAGGCGCCGAAACAGGCAGATCGAGCTGCCCAATCTGGGATCCCGTGGCTAAAAGACAAGCCCGGGCGATCTGGGATTCGAGTTCGCGGATATTCCCTGGCCAAGCGTAGGTCATCAGCTGGCACATGGCTTCCGGCCCCAGTTTTTCCGCGGGCGAACCGGTGAAGATCTTGTAGGTTTCGATGAAATGCTGCGCCAGGAAGGGCAGGTCCTGCTTACGGTCCCTCAAGGGAGGCAGACGCAGGACACGCGAGGCGAAATGTTTATAAAGAGAGGAGCCGATCTCCCCCTTCTCGACCAACTCCAAAAGGTTCTGGGTGGTCGCCGCGATGACCCGTGGACTTTGTCGGTCCATGACGTTAGACAGTCTCTCCGCGAGCTTATTTTGGCAGGTCTTCCCCATCCGGCAAATACTGTCGATATAAAGGGTGCCGCCTTTGGCTTTTTCCCAAGCGCCGCCAGGTCCGAACAATCCCTCCGCGCAGCCGTTGTCCGAATTATCCACGCAATGGAACACCCGAAAAGGCCGATCAGACCGGGAGCTTCGCTGGTGGAGCGCCCGCGCGAATGATTTTTTGCCCGTGCCCTTCTCGCCCTGGACCAATACGGGCCATTCGTCGTCCGCCCATTGGGCCATGTGCTCGAAAACCAGGTCGAAGGTCCGGTCGCGGCTGGAAATTTGTCCCGCGCTCTGGGTCAGTCCTCTGCCTTTGGCCAATGAGGTGATGTCGCGGACCACTTCCACCGCGTAATCCACTTTTTTGTCCGCGCTTTCGAGGGGGAAAACCGAGACTTCATAGTCGCGGTTCACGCCGTTCACCGAAAGGGTGCAATAACTCACCGTGGAATTGGCCCCATCGAAGACTTTTTTCATGCCGCAAAAGAAACACTTCTCCTTGAATCCATAAAAATCCTGGTAACAGGCGCGGCCGCGCAGCTCGTTCAAACTGGAGTTCAATTGTTTTTCGGAGGTTTGATTAACGTAAACGACGCGGAACTGATCGTCGATGATCTTCACGGATTCCGGCATGCCGTCCAGGATGGATCGAAGAAAGGGGGACTTCGTGTAAAGCGCGGGAGGGCGGAAACGGCGCGGGCTCACGAAAAGGATCCCGTTCTTTTTCCATATAGGCGCAACTGGAAATATTTCACCGGTTGCCGGCTTTTAGTTCTTAACTAAAACGGGTGTGTGGGACTCGATCTTTTCCGAAGGGACCTTGACCGATTCGGATCTTTCGACCGATTGCGGCGCCAGATGTTTCATGCGTTTCTTGTTGTCCAACAAGTCCTTGCGGATGACCGTCAGTTTGTCGGCCAATTCCTGCTCTTCTCCGAAAACCTCGATCGCTCTTTCCAAAAGCTTCAAAGTTTCTTGTTGATACGAAGATTCTTTTTGGAGAATGGAGGAGAAATTCGGGTAGACACTTTCATCCACCCCGCTCAAACTGAGCGTAACCGGGATCCCGGTCAGGTCATAAAGGGTTTTGACGAGGGATTGATAATGCCCCTGGGCCATCGAGAGCAGCTGCCAAACGATCTGGGCGGCGTCCTCATCGTCCTGCCCAACTCGGGAAGTGGCGGAGGCCAGATGCATCACGCGGCGGTAGGAAAGCTCGAGGATCTGGAAAAGAACCGCGGCTTTGCGAAGCGTGATCTTGCTGATGTGGGTTTTGTTGTTGAGAAGCGTCTTCACTTCGCGGACCTTGACATCGCATTGATCCAAAAGCTCACGATTCGCCCGGGCGTCGCGGGGGCTGATGCGGAGGGCCCGGCTGGCTAAGTGCTGGACATCCCGTTCTAATTGTTCGACGGTCTCAATGAGCTGGAAGAGAGAGAAGTAAAAGTTCATGATTAGGCTCCTTGATGGACGATTCTTTTGGCTAGAGGAGAGGCGTGGTTTGGAATCGTTGAATGGGTATACTCCTTGTACCTCCCTTAAAGTTACAAATATCCAAAAATCGCATAAATCATTGGATTTAAACGATATTTTTGGGTTTTCAACTTGCCTTGGGATGCCACAAAGAGGTCAAAAGTGTCCTACCTTTGTCAATCTTTTCACTCTTTATCGATGATGGTCTTATTCAAAGGCTCTCGGGTCGGGGCTAAATCCTGAGGAACCCAGAAATCTAAACGGCCTTGCCTTCAAGTCCGCCTTCCTCAATGATGGTGCCGATCTCCAATTCAACCCAAGAGGTATCCATGTTGAAAGAAGGCCAAAAGGCTCCCGACTTCACTTTAGACGACCACGATGGCCGAAAGGTATCGTTGAAGGGTCTCAAAGGCAAGACGGTCGTGCTCTACTTTTATCCTAAGGACATGACTCCCGGCTGCACCCAGGAAGCCTGTGACTTTCGGGACAACTGGAGCGCCGTGAAGAAAAAAGGCTCGGTCGTTTTAGGCGTCAGCGCTGATCCGGTCAAGCGGCACGCGGCCTTCAAGGAAAAATACAAACTTCCCTTCACTCTCCTGTCGGATGAAAGCAAGAAGATGTTGAGGAAATACGGCGTCTGGCAAAAAAAGAAATTCATGGGCCGTGAGTTCATGGGCATCGTGCGCACGACCTTGATCATTGACGGCGCCGGAAAGATCAAAAAGATCTGGAGTCCTGTGAGCGTCAAGGATCACGTCAAGGAAGTCCTCGAAAACCTATGATCCAATCCTTTCAAGATCATAAACCGAAAATTGGAAGGAACGTTCGCGTTCATGACCATGCCACGGTCATCGGCCAGGTAACCCTGGGAGACGACGTCAGCATTTGGCCCTCGGCGGTCCTGCGGGGCGACATGGCTTCCATTCGAGTGGGCAGCCGCACCAACATCCAGGATGGGAGCGTGTTCCATACCGACTCCGGTTTTCCGGCCGTCATCGGCGAGGACTGCGTAGTAGGTCATCAAGCTTGCGTTCACGCCTGTACGGTGGGCGACCGATGTCTCATCGGGATCCAATCCACCATCTTGACAGGGGCTGAGATCGGCGACGAATGCATCATCGGCGCCGGCGCTGTGGTCCTGGAAGGGAAAAAGATCCCGTCCCGCTCCCTCGTCCTGGGAGTGCCGGGAAAAGTCGTCCGTCAAGTGACGGATGAGGATGTTAAAGGGATACTTCACGGCGTTCAGGAATATCTCCACTTGCGGGAACAACTGCCAATCGTCAAACCATAAAATCAAAAACCCCATCTAGCCACCGATGAACACAGATATACACGGATGATGAAAATGTTAAAAATCAAAATGCTTTAATCAATAAATCATATCTGTGTGAATCCGTGTTCATCTGTGGAAAATTGTTTAAGGTTTGATCATTTCGAAAATCTTGTCATATCCCGTCGATTCCATATAACCCTCGCCCTCGATCTTTTTCTTGGCCTTGTTGGTCCCCGTCACCTGGACAGCGCCTTCCCAATAAACGATCCGAGTGCTTTGGGTCGTGTTCAATTCCTGGTCTTGAAGCGACGCCGTCACTTCCAAACGCGTCCCAAGCGACGGGATCTTGATCTCCCACTTGATAGGATAGACCGCGCCGGTATGCGGGCTCTTCCAGGTTTCCAGGATCTTAGTGGAGAGATCGCCGCTTTTTAAATGGACGCTTTTCCCCGCGCTGTTGGTCCATGTGCCGGATGAAGCGGGGCTGAAAGACCCGTCCTTTTGCCGCATCAAATAGATCATCAGTTCGCTGTTGTCCGAAAGTTGAAGGCCGAACCAATTCCAACCAGCGGCCGCCGGGTCCATGTCGCCGGAAAAAAACTCGTGGTCCATCCAGGCCTTACCACGCACCTTTCGACTGTCCTCGCCCACTTGGATCTGACCCTCCGCGAAAAGGAGCGGAAAAGAATAATAAAGGGATGAGTTCTCCGGCGAGGAACCTTTCCGGCTGTAACCCTTCAAACCCTGTAACACCGGCGCGATGGGCGATCGCACCATCAGGTCGATCCCGTAAGGGTCCGCCTGGGCTTTCAAATGATGGCCGTGGCCTTCGCGCCAGGCCTGCCAGTCCTCATTCCACAAATGGAGTTTGTTCCGCGAAGCCCCCGCCAGTCCCGGACCGGGCCGGTTCATCTTTTCCGCGTACCAAAACTTATGGGCCGACAGATCGGTCACGGCGAAATGGCTGAAATAAATATCCCGCGCGGTAAATGCCGAGGGATTGTCGGCGTCCGGATCCAGACCTACCCGGAAGAACGTGAGTTGAAAACCGTATTTTCGGCCCTGGGCGTCCTTTAAATGGCCGACGTAATACCACCATTCGGTCTTGTACTGAGGATGGGAACCGTGATCCGTGGGAAATTTCCAAACGTAGTTGGGTTTGGCCTGGGTATAAACCGTATTGGCATAGGCGTTGGAAAAACCTAAAGCCAACACGAAGACACAAAGACACGAAGTAAAAATGATGTCCTTAATGTTGAAAGAATAAAGGCTCCTGTCTTCGTGACTTCGTGGCTTTGTGTTGGAAGTTGGTTTCATTCCTTCGTGACCTCCCGCATAGCGGGCAAACTATCCGCCAGCTTCGCCGGGAAAAAACCCGCCGCCAATGTCGTCGCAAAGACCAACCCAAGCGCCCAACTCAGGAAGTCCCAGGGGATATGCCACTGGATGGTCCAGCCGAACGACTGAACGTTGATGACATTGATCAAAAGAAGCGCGAGGACGAACCCTCCCGCGGATCCCATCAGGTTCCCCAGGAACCCGATCCAACCTGCTTCCCAAAGGATCAGTCGCGTCACTTGCCGGCGGGGTGCCCCGACATACCGCAGGATCACGATCTCCTGGCGGCGCTCCAGGATGAGCGCGGTCAGCGTGGTCAAGATCCCCATCACGGCCAGGATGAGCGCAATGGCCTCCATTC
>CAYXYA010000143.1:0-5543 GCA_964469185.1 uncultured bacterium
CCGAAGGGGGACCGTCTCATGGCGGCTGAGATCAAGGCGAATTTCATTAATTCACCTAATATGACCTTGGAAAAATTGAAGGGCAAAGTGGTCGTGATGGATTTTTGGGCGACTTGGTGTGGCCCCTGCCGGATGGAGATCCCGGATTTTGTGAAGCTTTATTCCGTCTATCAGCCCAAAGGGGTTGAATTTTTGGGTTTGACAGTAGAGGCTCCCGAGAGTCAGGAGTCGGACTTTTTCAACCAATTCATCAAGAGCTTTAGCATGAATTATCCCGTCGGGTTTTCCAGCCCCGAAACATCGCACCAGTATCAAATAGAATCGATCCCGGCCACTTATTTCATCGATAAAACGGGGAAGGTAGCCCTGCTTTATGTCGGCGTCCACTCCGAATTGGCGATCACCGCGGCTATTGAAAAACTACTGGCTGAATAATAACTTTCACACACCTTTGGGTTCTAAGCTGTTTTTGAAGAACTGAAAGCGGTATACTCAGAAAAAGAGATCGGGGAGGAAGAAATGGGCCTGCCTCAAGGAACCGATGTCCGGGAAAGCTATTTAGAGCTTTATCGCGAACTTTTTTCCCATGTGTCCTACTTGGAAGTCGTCATCGAGGGGATGATCCATGGGCAGCACGTGGACCGTGTCGCGTTGGAGAACCACCTGGCGCAAATGATCGCGGCGATCTCGATGAACCAGAAAAAATTCGGCCGCGCCCGAGTGGTCAAAAGACTCCGAAAAAACCATCCCGATTATTTCAAGAACGAGATGATGAAAGTTTCCCGGGTGATCAAGGGCCAGCTGTCGGTCTTGCTAAAGACGTCTTTTTTGGTGGAGAGCGGCAAGGAAGAGGATGATTACCTTCAAACCTTGAGCGATGTCATTGATAACGTCGCCGGGGCTTTTCAACATGTTGTCCGTTCCAATGTTTTGATGCCGGTCATGCTCAATTAAATCCTTTTTCATTCAATCCTTAGTTATGCGGTCTGTGAGGAACGTTATTTATGAAAGCCGATTTTAAAACCAAAAATCGCGAGCACGATGTTTTTGGAAAGTATCTGAAAGAAAAGGATCTGAAGCTAACAGCTCAAAGGGAGCTGATCTTGGAGACTTTTTTGAATTACAGGGGCCATGTTTCGGCCGAGGAGCTTTACCAGAAAGCCCGTGAAAAGCAGTCCCATGTGGGTTTCGCCACGGTTTACCGCACGCTTAAGCATTTAACTCAATGTGGTTTGGCCCGCGAGCTTGATTTTGGCGATGGTCGTGTAAAATATGAGCCGGAGTTGGACCGACAGCATCATGACCACATGATCTGCACCAAATGCGGGACTTACATCGAATTCTTGAATCCTCAGATCGAGGAGTTGCAAGAGCAGGTCAGTCGGCGCCACGGATTCAAGATCACGTCACACCGGATGCAGCTCTACGGCTTATGCCAGAAGTGCCAAAAGAGCTCTAAATAATCCTTACTTAGATCCAGGAGAATAACGATATGGTCGATTTTTTGGTCTCAAGAGCCACCCGCGACAAGCTTCAAGAAGAGCTCAAGGTATTAAAGACCGTTCGCCGTCCCCAGGTGGCTAAAAATCTCGAGGAGGCGCGCGCCCACGGGGATCTTAAGGAAAACGCCGAATATGACGCGGCCAAGCAGGAGCAAGCTTTGCTGGAAGCCCGGATGCGCGAACTTGAGGATAAACTGTCCCGCGCGCGTCTTTTGGAGGACGAGAACATCACGGGAGAGCACGTGTCCATCGGTTGTGTGGTGACGGTCAAGGACCTGAAGACGAAGGAAAACGAGATCTACCGCATCGTCGGAGAGGAAGAGGCGGACTTTTCCCAAAATAAAATATCTATCCGCACTCCTATCGCGAAGGGGATGATGGGGAAAAAGATCGGGGAGAAAGTCGATATTCAAGTGCCGGCAGGTTTATTGAAATATGAGATCCTCAAGATCGAGGTCGCGGCGGACTAAATCCTTGTCAAACGACGGGATTCAGCTGTCCCTTGACCGGCTGCCGTGGCCCCGGCCTTTGGCCGGGGGCTGGCCGTGTACTGGGCCGGCGCGCAAAGCGCGCGGTTCGGCCCAGTGGCAGCTCGGTCCAAGTACTCCGAGGGCTGAAAGTGCTGTTCTGCCTTTGATAAAAACGGAATGAAGGTGTCGCGGGAGAGCTTCCCTTGACAGGACGTGACGTCTTTTATAGTATCGCTGAACAATTTAACGCTCTTATCCAGAGTGGCGGAGGGACAGGCCCTGTGAAGCCACGGCAACCGGGCCCTGAATCGCGAAAGCGGACTTCAGGGTTGCTTAGGTGCCAAATCCTGCTTCGGTCGTGTGAACGAACCGAGGTAGATAAGAGATGGAAAACCTAGTTCGAAAGGCTTCCATCTCACGATGGAGGCCTTTTTTGTTATCCCAAAAGGTCCCAGAGAGAGCGTCGAGGAGAAACAAATGAGCTACGTGAAAGCATTGAAGTGCCGCGAATGCGGCCAGGAATACGAAAAAACCGCGAAATATGTCTGCGAGTTTTGTTTCGGCCCCCTGGAAGCGGCCTATGACTACGAAAAGATAAAAAAAGACATTTCCCGCGAGAAGATCGCGTCCCGCCCCTTGAACATCTGGCGTTACCGCGAGCTTTTGCCGGTCGAGGGGACGAATTACAACACGCTCCAAGAAGGCTACACGCCGCTCATCCGGGCTGAACGCCTGGGGGCGGAATTGGGAATGAAGAATCTTTACATTAAGAATGACTGTGCCAATCCGACCCATTCCTTTAAAGACCGCGTGGTGGCGGTCGCCTCCACCCGCGCCTTGGAACTGGGTTTCGATACCTTGGCTTGCGCGTCCACGGGAAACCTGGCCAACGCTGTGGCGGCTTATGGCGCCAGGGCCGGCATGAAGAGGTATGTTTTCATTCCCTCCGACCTGGAAAAAGGAAAGGTCATCGGCGCTCTGGTTTACGATCCCGTTCTCATCGGTGTGAAAGGAAATTACGACGATGTGAACCGTCTTTGCAGCGAGATCGCCGGCAAATATAAATGGGCTTTTGTGAACATCAACATGAGGCCTTACTACGCTGAAGGCTCCAAAACATTGGGTTTTGAAACGGCCGAGCAATTGGACTGGAAGGCGCCGGATCAGGTCGTTGTGCCGGTGGCGTCCGGTTCGCTCCTGACCAAAATTTGGAAGGGAACGCAAGAGTTCGTCAAGGTCGGTCTTATCCCCGAAAAGAAGATGAGGGTTTTCGCCACACAGGCGGCGGGATGTTCGCCTGTGACCACCGCATATAAGGCGAAAACCGACACGTTCCGTCCGGTGAAACCCAATACGATCGCCAAATCGCTGGCGATCGGTAATCCGGCGGACGGCTATTACGCCTTGAAAACTATTGAAGAAACCAACGGCGCCGCCGAGATGGCGACCGACACCGAGATCGTGGAGGGCATCAAACTTCTGGCACGGACCGAGGGAATTTTCGCCGAAACGGCCGGGGGTGTGACCATTGCCTGCCTGAAAAAATTGGCGGAGTCGGGCGCGCTGGATCGGGACGCGGTCACAGTAGCTTATATCACGGGAACAGGACTCAAGACCCAGGAAGCGGTGGCGGATCATTTGCGGGAAGTGAAGGTTATTCAACCCAACATGGAAGCTTTTGAGTCTGCGCACTTAGTTCCGGCGTAAAGGGGTATTTTCCTCTAGAAAAGTCGGGCTCGCTTCGGTCATAATTCATCCGTTACTCATCTTGAGGAGGCTTTTCCATGGCCGTAAAAGTATTGATCCCAACCCCCCTACGCAACTTGACCAACAACCAAGCTGAAGTGAACGCCGAAGGCGCCACGATCTCCGAGCTCATCGATAACCTGAGCAAGAATCACAATGGTCTTAGGGACCGTCTTCTGGATGAGAAGGGCAAGATCCGCCGCTTCGTGAATATTTACCTCAATGAGGAAGATATCCGCTTTTTGCAGGGCGAATCCACCGCTATCAAGGCGGGCGACCAAGTCTCCATCGTGCCAGCCATCGCGGGTGGCCGCTAAAAGTTTCAGGCCGCGTTTTTTCGGCAAAAGGATATCCCTATGGCTCTCTTCAAAAAAATAGTCGAATTGGATTATCCCAACGGGCTGGTCACCGAGCCCGTCCTTTCCAACATGATCAAAAAATACGATGTGACGGTGAATATCCGCCGTGCCTCGATCACCAAGGGTTTTGGTTACGTTCAAATGCAGATCGAGGGCGAGGAACAGGAAGTCAAGAAGGCCCTCGCCGATCTGACCCAAAAAGGTATCGACGTGAATCCCATCGAAAAAGACGTGCTTGAGTAATCAATGTCCCCGACGGATTTAAACGAGAAATACAGCCGTCAGGTCATCTTGCCCGGAGTCGGGCAGGAAGGTCAAAAGAAGTGGGGTGAGGCCCGGGTGCTTTTGGCGGGGGAGGGCATCGCCCTTCAGTCGGCCGCCACGGCGCTTTCCTCGGTGGGCGTCTCGAATATTTCCATCTTAGTGCATGAAGCCTTTGACAGTTCCTTCCTAGTTTCGACCCCCAAACATCTTCATGTCGAGGCGATCCCGCTTACTGAGAAGCTCCCAACCTTTTCAATCGCCCTGGTGGTTTCCCAAAACGCCGATCTGCGCAGGCGCTTGAATCGGCACTTCCGCGCGAAGTCCCAGCCAACGATCTTCGGCTGGCCGGCTGGAACGGGTTACGCGCTTTTTTTAAGCCGCTATTTGAAGGGACAGTGTCCCTGTTTGGAATGTTTTGAGGTCTTGAACCCCAAGGTCTTTACCCGGGGGGAACCGTCCGTGGACCGTTTGCTCGGCGCGATGGCCGCCTCAGAGGCCCTGCAGTGGATACTGGGGGAACAATCACCACTGGAAAACAAAGTTTGGATCACTTCTTTGGAAGCGGGAGTTTCTTTCCACCACGAAGTCACCCCCAGTTATAAATGCCCCGCCAGGATGGTCGCCGAAGGCGCGACGGTGACGCCATGACCCAATACAACCGCTATCCGGTAGCGTCCAATGTGACTGGCCTCATCGGTGAAACGCCTTTACTGAAACTTCATCGCATCCCCGAAAAGGGCATGGCCCAGATCCTCTGTAAGTTGGAGTTCTACAATCCGGGCGGAAGCGTCAAGGACCGTATCGCGCTGGCGATGATCGAGGACGCGGAGAAAAAGGGAATCCTCAAGCCGGGTGGGACCTTGGTGGAACCGACCAGCGGCAATACCGGCATCGGTCTCGCCATGGTCTGCGCTCAGAGGGGTTATAAGATCATTCTTGTGATGCCGGAAGATATGAGTCAGGAACGCCGCGTTCTCCTTAAAGCTTATGGGGCGGAGCTGGTTTTGACCCCGGCGAAGGGGCTCATGACCGAAGCGGTCCTCAAGGCGAAGGAGATCAAAGAGCAAAATCCCCATTACTTCATGCCCGAGCAATTCGCGAACCGGGCCAATCCCGAATCCCACAAAAAAACCACCGCGGTCGAGATCGATAAAGACACTCAAGGTCAGTTCGACGCTTTTGTTGCCGGTATCGGTACGGGC
>CAYXYA010000144.1:0-5515 GCA_964469185.1 uncultured bacterium
ATAGGACCCGACCTCCACGCCAGGGTGAATCGCTATCTTAATCGAAAAAACCAAAATTTTTCCATGAACCTAAGTATTTTAGGCCAAACAGCGGACCTTAAATTGTTATCGTAGGCAAATGAAAGGTCCTGATTTAAAGCGTATTTATTAAAACAGTTCACGCACAACATAAAGTAGTCATCGTGTATGTAAAATTCTGATTCTCCACCCTTGCCAATTCTTCGTCGACAAATCCCACACTCTTCATGGTCCCAACCGTCTTTAATAATCTCTCCGATTTTTGCACCTTCGGGTATTTTTCCACCAAGTTTTAACCAACCCCTTGGCGCATTTGGGAGATAAAAAACCTGAGCGTCTTTGACTTGAAAAGTTTCCCTTTCCCAATGAGTTTCTCTATTCAAAATGGCGGACATGAAGTCCCAATTCCAACGACTGGTGATGCAGGTATAGGTTCCAAGTAATCGGATTTTTTCGATTTCTTCTTTGTAAAAAAGATTAAAAGCGCCGGTTTTGTTTTTGGGGTCAAGTTCACAAACGTCACCTATAAAACATTCCTCATTTTTTATAAGCCAGTATCTTTCTCCCATGCTGAACGGAGCATGGTCAAATGACCCAGAAACTATAAAATCTTTGTCTTTGGGATAGACTGCTTTGGCGGTGAACTGGGGAAAATCTTTTAATTTTTTCATGTATTTCAAAATAATGGCGGAGAGAAAGGGATTCGAACCCTTGAGACCCTTTTGGAGCCTACACGCTTTCCAGGCGTGCGCCTTCGACCGCTCGGCCATCTCTCCACATAACTGGTGCTGATCTTGATGCGCTCAGGCGTGCGCCTGAACGAAATAAAACCTTTATTATTTGTTCTTCTCGATGGACGATTTCGTTTGGCCCCAAGGGGCCCCGACCGACTCGGCCATCTCTCCACATACTGTTGCTGATCTTGATGCGCCCAGGCGTGCGCCTGAACGAAATAAAACCATTATTTCTTTGTTCTTCTTGATGGACGATTTCGTTTGGCCCCGAGGGGCCCCGATCGACTCGGCCATCTCTCCACATAACTGGTGCAGAAAAAACAAAGGCGAGGCAAGCCTCGCCTGATTAAAAATTGGTGGAGATGAGCGGGATCGAACCGCTGACCTTCTCGTTGCGAACGAGACGCTCTCCCAACTGAGCTACATCCCCACGTCCCTTAACTAAATCTTACGACGCAATTGCTTGAAAAACTCACTCAGCGTTCGTGAACATTCTTCCTTTAATACTCCCTGAGTGACATGCACCCGGTGGTTCAGCTTTCCATTGTCCATCACCTGAGCCGTGCTATGGACTGCGCCCGCTTTCGGGTCGGTCGCTCCATAAATCAGGTTCCTCACCCTTGATAACACGATGGCTCCTGCGCACATGGTGCAAGGTTCCAAAGTGACATATAGATCGCAATCGTTCAGACGCCAGCTTCCCAGCTTCTTTGAGGCCTTGCTCAACGCTGTCAGTTCCGCGTGCGTCAATGCACTTTGTTTTTGCTCGGTCAGGTTATGGCCTCGGCCGATGATCTTTCCGTCTTTAACTACCACCGCGCCCACGGGCACTTCGCCTTTTTGGGCGGCCTTGCGGGCTTCATTTAAAGCGTGTCGCATGAACTTTTCGTCAGGATGCTTCAGCGTTTTCCTCATTTGAAAAATGGTGCGCCTGGAAGGATTTGAACCTTCAATCCTCTGATCCGTAGTCAGATACTCTATCCAGTTGAGCTACAGGCGCTTCCGCTTCTCTTTCCTTATAAAGCTCTGGGAAAGGACGAGTATATTACCTAAAATCGTATTTTTATCGCAAGTATAAAGGCCTTGGTTAACGACATTCGAACGAGCGATTTAAAGGTAAAACCGAAAGCTATTCGGGCCTTTTGAGGGAGACTGAGCGAAATGAAATCGAGCAAAGCCCGCATTTCGGCGATGGACCAGTTCGCCCTCGTTGCAGCTCCTTTGCTCGCACTGCAATGGCCTCTCCTCCATTTGTTTTATCACCCGATGGGTCTGCCGTGGGAGCCGCTCTTGCCCGGCGTCGCTATTTTCGCCTCGGCTTACCTTTTGTCCTGGGCCGCGGAAGCGGCCGAAGTCGACATTCCTCCCGCGCTGGCTTTGGGGCTTTTGTCGTTGGTGGCTGTGGCGCCGGAATATGCCGTGGACATTTATTTTGCCTGGCAGGGCGGCAAAGACCCTTCTTACATTCCCTACGCTACCGCGAACATGACGGGAGGCAACCGTATTCTCATCGGCATGGGTTGGGCGCTGGTGGTCCTGGTCTTCTGTTGGAAATACCGCAAGCAGGAAGTGCGTCTCGAACCCCGCCTCAGATTGGAAACCGCTGTCCTTCTGGCCGCGACCCTTTATTCTTTCGTGATCCCTTTCAAGCGGACCTTGTCGGTATGGGACACGGTTTTTTTCATCGCTCTGTTCGTTTTTTATTTCTCCCGATTGTTGAAGAGCAGTGCCAAGGAGCCGGCTGTGGAAGGCCCAGTGGCGGTAATTCAACGCTGGCCGAAGGTTTGGAGACGCGCATTCGCGTTGTCTTTCTTTTTCCTCGCGGCCGTCACCATTTACCTGGCGTCCCATGCCTTCGCCGAGGGATTACTCACAATGGGCCGTAGTTTGCATATCGATGAGTTCATCCTAGTCCAATGGCTGGCGCCCCTGGCGTCCGAGTCGCCCGAATTCATCGTAGCTGTGCTGTTCGCGCTGAAGGCTCGGCCGACTGCCGGTTTCAACACCATTATCTCCTCGACCGTCAGTCAATGGACCTTGCTGGTGGGCATGCTGCCGCTGGCTTACGTCCTCTCCTCGGGAATGATCCATCCCATGGCGCTGGATGCCCGGCAGGCCGAGGAAGTTTTCCTGACATCGTCCCAATCCCTTTTCGGCGTGGTGATCCTATCCAATTTGAGGTTCAGTCTCGGGGAGGCGACGATCCTATTCGTCCTCTTCATCACGCAGGCTTGTTATCCCGCTCTGGAACCTTGGGTAGGACTCCCTTCGCTTTTCGTCCGGCAAGTCTACGCATGGCTATATCTAGGTGTGAGTCTGGGCATCCTGGTTTCCTCAAGCAGGACCCGGCAAGATCTTCAAGCTTTGGTCAGCGTTTTTTGGGCGAGGCGCCGGACGGGCCGATAGGCCTGCAACTTTTAAAACAGCTTGTCCGTCTGATTAAGCGAGGGTCGAAAATCTATATCAGGAGGAGTGTTATGAAGCGTCTATTAGCTATTTTGATGGGAGTGTTGTTTTTAGCCAATACCGGAATGGTCTTGGCGGATGAGGATCATCCGATCGCGAAAGACACCAAAGAGATCCGTCATGACCGCAAAGACCTTCGCAAGGACAAGCGGGACCGCCGGAAAGACGTGAAGGAATTGAAAGAGGATAAGGCCGCGGGCAATGCTGGCCAGCTGAAACAGGATAAGAAAGAGATCCGCAAGGACAGCCGGCATGTCCGTCATGACCGCCGTGAGAAGCGCCGGGACAAGAGGGAACGCCGTAAAGACGTGAAGGTGAAGATGGACGAGAACAAGGCGGCCGCCAGCACGACACCCGTCGCGAAGTAATCGCTGATTTTAAGCAGGTTTTCGATAAGGCGGGGCCGTCAGGCTTCCGCCTTATTTTTTTGCTCTTTATTCCAAGCGTTGTCGAATTTTCTTTATGACTTTTTCTCGGTCCTTATTGACTTGCTCAACAAACTCGGCCGGGGCCGCTGTTTTAGGGTCGTATTTCGCACCCCAAAGGATCATTTCCAAAAGTATTGGCAGCAAATCTAGGCCCTTTTCAGTTAGGGTGAAGATAGCCTTTCCTTGATGAAGCGGATCGGTTTTCCACTTAATGATTCCTGCTAGTTCTAGTTTTTCCAGACGGTCGGCAAGGATGTTCGTTGCTATGCCTTCTTCGGAACGAAGAAAATCCCCGTAATATTTCTTATCTTTGAAAAGAATGTCCCGAACGATCAATAGCGTCCACTTATCCCCAAGGGAATCTAGGGTAAAGCTGACGGGGCAATTTGAACGCCTGCAATCTTTTGTTTTTTTCCTCATGCGGCGAGTCTACAAATACTACTTGCAAATTGCAAGTTAAGAAGGTATTTTAAATTCGCTGATAAATGTTGCGGGGTTTGTCTGAAAAAAAGTCGAACATCTTAAAAACGGAGGTGCTTCATGCAGGAGCTTCACTTAAATATGTGGGTGATTTTGGGAGCCGGTTTTGCCAAATTCTTTTTTGGCTGGTTTTGGTACAATCCGAAATTTTTTGGCAAGGCTTATCTCGAATCAGCTTCTATTTCTGAAAACGAAATGAAGAAAAGAATGGGAGTGGGCATGGCGACCTATTTGGTTAGCTCCCTCGTGATGGCCTTTTTCTTGGTCCATTCAATTAAGTATGCCCAAATGGCTCATTGTCTGCAGGAAGGCTGGATTGGCGGAATCCAGGGTGGTTTCATTACCTGGCTGGGGTTCGTAGCGACTGTCCAAGCGGACACGGCCACTACGGAAAAAAAGGCTCTCAAATGGTTCTCCGTCAATAGTGGTTTCCAGCTGGTGGGCATGTTGATCATGGGTGCTATTTTGGCCCTCTGGGCTTAACTGTTTAATTTCTCTTGGACCACCAAAGCGTCTCAAAACGCTTTCATATTCGAGGAGGATGAAATGGGAAGGAAATTTTGGCTGGCATTCGGCGCTTATCTTGTTCTGACTTTTATCTGCGCGGTGGGGTGGCACTTGGTCCTTTTCAAGGACTACTACATGGGTTTGACGATGCGCAAGGAACCCTTGATGCAGTTGGGCGTTCTTTCCATGCTCCTCCAGGCGGGCATCATGTCCTATCTCTATCCGCTTTTTTACCGCGGCGGCGAACCCCTGAAGGAAGGTGCGAAGTTCGGTTTGATCATGGGCCTTTTTATGGGTAGCTACGGTGTGCTGGCGGAAGCGGGAAAATTCGACATCGGCCCGTTGGACGCTTGGTTCCTGCATGAAGGGATCTATTTTCCGCTCCAATTCACCATCATCGGCGCGGTGATAGGACTCATCTACGGCCGTTTGAGGAAAAAATAGCCATGGCCTACGACGAGAAGCTGGCGGATCGAATCCGGGTGGTCCTGAAAGGGAAGAAGGGGATCACCGCGAAGAAAATGTTCGGCGGGGTGGCGTTCCTCGTCGACGGCAAGATGTTCGTCGGCGTCCAGAAGGACGAGTTGATGGCCCGTGTGGGTCCCGAGAACCACAACAAGGCCGTCTCCCAAAAACACGCGAGGCCGATGGATTTCACCGGCAAGCCCATGGTGGGTTTCATCTACGTCAAGCCGGCGGGGATCAAGACGAAGGCCGTGCTGGCCAAATGGGTCGGTTGGTGTGAGGATTATGCGCGCGCACTTCCGAAGAAAAAGAAGAAATAAACCGGTCCCTCCTCCCGGGAAGTTGCATCTTGAAGCTCCTCCTGAAACCCCCTAGACTTATCCCCAATTCGCCCCAGGAAAGGCTTTTCACGTGCCA
>CAYXYA010000145.1:0-5512 GCA_964469185.1 uncultured bacterium
CAGCGCAGCCAGGCCAAAACCATCAACTTCGGCGTCATTTACGGCATGGGACCGCAACGGTTGGCCCGCGAGAACGGCGTTTCCATGGCGGAGGCGAAAAAGTTCATCGAGGATTATTTCGCCAAGTATCCGGGTATCCAGAGATTCACCACCGAGCAGGTGGAGATAGCCCGGACGAAGGGTTATGTTTCGACGATCCTGGGGCGCAAACGCCTATTGCCCGAGATGCATTCCACCAACATCGGCCTCAAGATCAACGCCGAACATATGGCCGTGAATACGCCCATTCAGGGCTCGGCGGCTGACCTGATCAAAGTCGCCATGGTGAAACTCCACGAAAAGCTGAAAGAAAAGAAGATGGAAACGGTGATGCTCCTTCAGGTGCATGATGAGCTGGTTTTTGAGGCCCCGAAGGACGAGGTGGAGGCGGCCAAAAAGATCATCGCTCATGAGATGGAGAGCGCCATCGAGCTCAAGGTGCCTCTTAAAGTGGATGTGGGTGTTGGCAAAAACTGGCTGGAAGCCCATTAAGTGATCTACGCGCTGGTCCAAGAGACTCATTTCCGGGAAATGATCGAACAGACAACCCAACGGGAAGGGCAGAAGTGTCTGGTCCTGGACGGGGAAGAAACGCTGGAAGCCGCGCTTCAAGAAGAAACTCCGAAAGTCCTTTTGATGGATATCTGCATTTCCTCCCTAGATGGGCCGTCTTTCGTTGAAAAATTCAAACAGAACCCGTCGACCCGTGACGTCCCTCTGGTGGTTTTCGGCGGTTCAGTCAGGGCGGATTTGTTGGAGGATGCCAGGGAATTGGGCGCCGATCAGGTGCTCCCCAAATCGGCTTTTCGGGAACAATTGGCCGAGATAATCCGGCGTTATTCCAAAAGGTAGTTTTCGTTATGTGGAAAGGTATTGAAAAAAAGCGGCGAAAGCCCCATTCTAACGACGTGATTCTGCCGAAAGCTTTTTTGAAAGTGGTTGGTAGATCGATCTTTATTTTTTGAGGAGTTCTGACATGGGTGGACGTTTCGGAGAATTGCTGTTGCTTTTCATCTTGGCTCTTTTGTTTTTTGGGCCGAACAAACTACCGGACATGGCCAAGTCCTTGGGCCAAGCCTTGAATGAATTTAAAAAGGCCGCGAATCCCGACGGCGACAACTCCAATTCCTCCTCTCAACCGTCCGCGGCTCAAGCCACGAAAACTCGCCGCAAACGGGTGAAGTCCGCTAAGTGATCAAGTCTCAACCCAAAAGCCGCTTCCCTCTGGGGAGCGGCTTTTTTTATTTTCGGTGGGTATAATGAGGCGACATGAACGCAAGATTTAAAACAATTCCACTTTTGATCTGGGGTTTGCTCGGGGTGATCGGCTTCTGCGGCTGCGCGATATCCCCACAGACGGTCATCAAGCCTGGCGGTCTGCAAGCGGGGGACAAAGCGGCGGATTTCTCGCTGATGGACGCGACCGGGCACCCGATGAAATTATCCGATGTCCAACCAGGATCGTACTTGGTTCTTATTTTTTATCGGGGCCATTGGTGCACCGCTTGCCTGAATCAACTCTTGAACCTGAAAAAGGACCTACCTCAATTTACCGCTTTACACGCGACTTTGGCGGCTGTGAGCACGGACTCGGTTGAGAATTCTGCGGCTTTCAACAACCAATGGCGCTTTCCCTTTCCATTGTTATCCGATACCCAGCTTCAATTGATCGACGCCTATGGAGCCCGCAATCCGAAAGGACATGATAAGAAGGACATCAGCCACCCGGCGGTAGTGATCATCGACCCTCAAAAGATCGTTCGTTACAAACACGTGGGCAAAGATGCGTTGGACCGTCTGGAAAATGATGAAATCTTATTCGAACTCCAAAAAGTCCAGAAATCGACCGATATAAAAAAGTAAGGATATGTGGTCCGAAGGAGGGAAGATTCTATGAAGATCGGTTTTGAATCTCAAAAAGGCGACACAGGCATTCTGCTACTTCATGGTTTGAGCGGAACGCCCAGCGAGGTTCAGCCATTGGGCGATTATTTATCCGCGCAGGGAATCTCTACCTTGGGCCCCTGGCTCAAGTCACATGACTCCAACCCCAGGGAACTTGCGAAGACTACCTGGCAGGATTGGGCTGAAAGCTCGAAGGAAGCTTATGACGTTCTCAAGAGCCGCTGCTCCAAGGTTTTCGTGGGTGGACTCTCGATGGGCGGCGCCCAGGCCCTGCATCTGGCCGCTCACTTTCCGGTGGCGGGCGTCATCTCCATGGCTACCCCGGTCCGCATCTTCGACTTTCGTTTCAACGGCATCGCTTTTTTCCGGTTCCTGCAATGGCGCACATCCAATCTGACCGGCGGCATTTTGGATCCTTCCGCGCCTCCGCATGTCACCTATCCTTACGTGGCGACGAAGAATTTATATGAACTCAAAAAATTGATGGACCTGGTCTGGGAAGAATTACCCAAAATAATCGCTCCCGTTCTGGTGGTCCAGGGACGGAAGGATTCCATGGTCCCGCCGCCGAACGGCGACATCATTTACCGGGCTCTGGGTTCACAAGTGAAGCATCTACTTTATCTGGAAAGATCCGACCATGTCGTTACGATGGATTTTGATAAACAGGTTCTTTTTGAAAAAGCGCTTCGATTCATCCAGTCGGACGGTTTGAAAATTGATAAATAAAACCTTTGCGGCGCTCAAATTCAAGGTGATTGACAGGCCCTGGGTGCCGTCCTATGTTAAAAGCCTATTCGTTCTATATAGAAGAGGTTTTGGCTTCATGACGATCCATCGTCTTCGCGCTTATTTCCAAAAGAAAATGACTTTTATGGTGGTGCCCCACGACGGCGGCACTCCCGTCAAGATCAGGACGAATCTGTTTGTCCTGCATACTTCCGTTCTTGTCCTGGGGGGCTTGTTGACATGGGCCGTCATGCTCATTGCCAAAGACATCAATTATGAACTGGCCTCGCTCAACGAACAACGTTTGAAATCCACTATGCAGGATATTTTATCTGAGCTCGAGAACAACCGCGTCCTCTTGTCCCATATGTCGCGGGTGGATTCCAGCTTCCGTAAACTTTTGAAACTGGGCGACCGCAAACAGGTGATGGTTTACAACGGCGTGGGCGGACCGACGGAGCAGGACAACAATGATTTTTCCCACTTGCTTCAGGAGCGGAATGAAGAGTTGCTGAGCAAGATCAACATGAGCCTGAAAGAAACCACGAAAGCGGCGTCCCAACAAGAAGCCAGTTTCAAGGAGATCAGCAAATATCTCGACAAACAACGGTCGATCTTGGCGTCCACGCCTTCTATTTGGCCGCTCAAAGGCTGGATCACCTCGGGCTTCGGTAAAAGAGCTTCACCCTTGACCGGAGAGCCGGGCAAACACTTCGGTGTGGATATCGCCAATGAAGTCGGGTCGCCTATCCGCGCCGCCGCGGATGGCCTGGTCACTTACTCGGGTTGGGAGACTGGGTACGGCCGGGTGGTGGTCATTGAGCATGGTTATGGCTTCAGCACCCGCTACGGACATTGTTCGCGTATCGACGTGAAAGTGGGAGACGAGGTCAAACGGGGTCAGATCATTTCGTACGTCGGTTCCACGGGCCGAAGCACGGGCAGTCACGTGCATTACGAAGTTCGTATCCACGGCATCCCGGTGGATCCGGAGAAGTACCTGCCACAAACGGATTAACGCGAATAGCCGTCTATTTCCCGTCGAAAAGCCGGTTTGATTCCGCCTCTCCGCTGACCTATGATGACCACCATGAAACCCAAAAAGACCAAAGCGCCCAAATCCATTTATCTGGATTCCGCCGCGACGACCCGGCAAAAACCTCCACAGGTTTTAAAAGCTGTGGTTGACTACGCCCAGAATGTGGGCGTCTCCCACGGCCGCGGGACTTACAAATCCGGCATTCAGGCCAACGAGCTTATCTTTGGAACCCGCGCGGCCTTAGCTCAACTTTTCCGTATTCAGCGCATGGATCGTATCCTCTATATGAAGAACATCACCGAGGGTATCAACACCGCCTTGAAGGGTTTCTTGAAGAGCGGTGACCATGTGGTCTTGTCGGGCCTGGAGCATAACGCGGTCATCCGGCCTTTGAACAAGCTCAAGGCGTCCCGCGGCATTGAATACACCATCGTTGCGGCCAACAACGCTGGGCGCCTGAACCCTTACGATTTCGAGCAGGCCTTCAAACCCAACACCAAATTGGTTTGTCTGACCCACGCGTCCAATGTCATCGGCAGTTTGACGCCTGTGGAAGAAGTGGGAGCTCTCTGCGCCAAGAAGGGGATCGCGTTCCTGGTGGACACCGCTCAAACCGCGGGGATCGTTCCCATCGACATGAAGGTTATGAACATCGACTTTTTGGCTTTCACGGGCCACAAGGGTTTGATGGGCCCTCCAGGAACAGGCGGGTTGGCGGTCTCAGCGAAGTGGAATCTTGATTCTTTTATCGAAGGCGGTACGGGGTCGAACAGCGATAAAGAAGAACAACCGCAACAGTGGCCGGATAAGTTCGAGAGCGGCACCCAGAATTACTGGGGCTTGGCGGGACTCAAGGCAGGCGTGGACTTTCTTCTCAAAACCAGCGTGCAGGCGGTAAGGCGTAAGGAAGAGACTTTGACAAAAATGTTCCTGACAGAAGCGGGGAAGATGAAGGGCGTGAAGATTTACGGTCTTCCTGCGGGTGCTGAGAGTGAAAGGGTGGGAGCTGTTTCCTTGAACATCGCGGGACGGGATCCCTCGGAAGTGAGTTTTGAGCTCGATGAGAAATACGGCATCATGACGAGGTCGGGCCTCCACTGCGCACCCTTGGCCCATCGGACGATCGGGACTTACCCCATCGGCACGGTAAGGTTCAGCTTTGGGTACTACAACACGGAGAATGAGATCGAGAAGGCCTTGAAGGCATTGAAAGAAATAACCGGAACATAGATTCCATTGGAGTTGTAAATGAAGATCGGCGTGGCAATGAGCGGGGGTGTGGATTCCAGCACGGTATTGGGCCTCTTGAAAGAACAGGGCCACGACGTGATGGGGTTGACCCTTAAAATTTTACCCTGTGAGATCACGCCCGAAGAGAACGGCGCGGTGAAGGTGAAAGTCATCGAGTCCAAAGGTCAGAAGTGTTGTTCCGTGGAAGATATTCAGGACGCCCGCGATGTGGCTTTGAAATTGGGCGCGGCTCATTATGTAAACGAAGGTCTGGATGTCTTCAAGGCCAATGTGGTCGACCGTTTTTTAGATGAGTACGAGCAAGGCTTGACGCCCAACCCTTGCGTCGAGTGCAACCGCTTCGCGAAGCTCCCACTCCTATTGCAGCAGGCTCTCGGACTCGGCTGTGAAAAATTAGCGACGGGTCATTACGCTAGGCTGGACACCGATCCTAAAACTGGCCGCTGGCGTATCCGCAAGGCGTTGGACCCGGATAAAGACCAAAGTTACGTTCTTTACAAACTCAATCAAAAGCTCCTGTCCCATCTTCTCTTTCCCTTGGGTGATTCG
>CAYXYA010000146.1:0-5509 GCA_964469185.1 uncultured bacterium
GCAAAATCCGACGTGCCCATAAAAAGAATGCGGAGGGGCTGGTTCAAGATCGACCTTTGGGTTGCGAGGGATGGTTTAAAGTTTGGCTGCTTGTTTGTAGTTCTTCTTCAGTTCGTCCAACTGCCTTTTCAGGAATATGCGTTTGACCGCCGGAACCTTTTGAATGAAGAGATGACCGTTCATGTGGTCGATCTCGTGAAGGACGCATCGGGCCAAAAGACCTTCGAACTCGAAGGTTTGCTCGCCGCCGTCCAGAAGCTGTCCCTTGACCTTGACTTTAAAAGCCCTCTCGACCTCTTCCCGGACGTCGGGGATCGAAAGACAACCTTCCTCGATGGTCTCGGTGCCATCCGTGGAAAGGATGACGGGATTACACAGGGCGAGGGCTTCGCCCTTATCTTCCTCGTTATATCGCGTGTCCATCACCATCATCCGTTTAGCGACGCCGATCTGGATCGCGGCCAAGCCCACGCCCTCCGCATGGCGCATGGTCTCGGTCATATCGACGGCCAGGTCCTTGAGTTCCTGGCCGAATTCGGTCACGGGTTTGCTCTTGGACAAAAGCCTGGGATCGGGATAAAGGACGATGGAGCGAAGCATGGACAAGACCTCTTTGAACTTGGTTTCATTCGAATTATAAGGTCAAACGAACAGCGACTCAAGCGCCCGGAATCGTTTCGCCTTATTTCAATGGGTATTTCCCGAAGAGGGCTTTGAATTCCAAAACAGCTTTCGTCACGTTCGGGGCGCCGACGATCGCCGTCACGACCGCCAATCGGCCCGCCCCCGCGGCCAAGACCTCGTCCGCGTTATGGTGCTTGATGCCCCCAATGGCGAAAAAAGGGATTGGAAGCTCCAAAGCGCGGACCTCTTTGACATAATCCAGGGTCACAGGAGAAACGGCATTTTTTTTTGTTTGCGTGGGATAGACCGGTCCCACACCGATGTAGTCCGCCCCATCCGCCTGAGCTTTGAGAGCCTGATCCTTTTCATGTGTCGAAACCCCCACGACCTTTCCCGCGCCCAGGATCTTTCGAGCCTCTTCCACCGGCAGGTCGTCCTGGCCCAAGTGAACACCGTCCGCCTCAGCCAGGCGCGCCACATCGGGACGGTTGTTGATAATGAACAGCGCTTTATAGTGGAGCGTCAATTGACGCAGTTCCCGGGCGACTTGAAGGAGTTCCCGATCCGTCATTGAATATTCCCGGAGCTGGACGATATCCACACCGCCCTTGAGCGCTTCCTCGACCACGGACGTCGTGGTCCTGCCCGCCGATAATTCCTGATCGGTGACGAGATAAAGCCTGGCCCTGTGGAGTTTTTCTTTAAGATCGGGGGACAAAGACATGGAGGAGTTAAAAATCTTTTAGAGGCGTTGAAGCTTGCGCGTAAAGTTTTTTGGGGATTCGTCCCGCGAGGTAAGACAGGCGGCCCGCCTCACAGGCGCTCTTCATGGCGAAAGCCATCCGCAAAGGGTCTTTGGCGTGGGCGATAGCGGTGTTGAGCAAGACCCCCACGACCCCTAATTCCATCGCGACGGCGACATCGGAGGCCGAGCCAACACCCGCGTCGATCAAGACCGGGCATTTCAACTTCTCAAGGATGATCCGGATATTGTTGGGGTTCAGGACACCTTGACCCGAGCCGATCGGCGATCCAGCCGGCATCACCGCGTGGGCGCCCGCCTGTTCCAGTTTCTGGGCCATCACTGGGTCATCTGATGTGTAAGTCATCACCGTAAAACCTTCTTTCATCAGGACCGTGGTGGCTTCCAAAGTGGCGATGGGGTCCGGTAGAAGGGTTTTCTCGTCGTACAAGACCTCGAGTTTCACGAAATCCGAGATGCCGGTGGCCCTGGACAAATGAGCGACACGGATCGCCTCCTCCGCGCTGTAGCATCCAGCGGTATTGGGAAGGAGCGTGTATTTCTTGGGGTCGATGAAATCTAAAAGAGTTTTCTCGCCTTTGGATTCCAAGTTAACGCGGCGCAGGGCCAGGGTGACGATCTGTGTGCCCGAGGCTTCCAGGCACTGCCCCATCAATTCGTTGCTGGCGTACTTTCCCGTGCCGACCAACAAACGCGAGGCGAAGGTCTTGCCGTTGATCTGTTAGGTATCTTCCAACCGAGGATCTTTCAAAGTCGCCGTCATCAACCGCCCCCCACGAACTGGATAAGTTCAACTTGATCGCCGTCGGATAACTTCCAATCGGCGCGCTGCTCGGCCCGGACGATCTGTCGGTTGACTTCCGCCACGACCGTTTCTTTCCGAACCCCCAACCGCTGGATCAACTGCTCCAGGGAAAGCTCATCCAGGAACTCTTTGTTTTCGCCGTTGATCAAAAGCCTCAAAAGAACCTCATTTCGGCCATCTTTATTCATCCCCCCGGCTTTTTCAAGTCCGGGTATCGAATTGCCGCAAGATCTCGAAGATCCGCCCCTCAAGCTCGTTCTCATCAAAAGTATTCTCGATATCGAATAATCGGTTCAAAGCGATCCGGATCACCGCCGCGGACCGTAGTTTCTTGTCCTTGGCTTTTAAACGCTCCAGTACCGCTATTTGAAGGTGGCTGAGCTTGGCGCTCCTCTGTTTCCCTTCCATTTTAGGAAGTTTTTTCGACTTTTCGGACCTTAACGCCCTCTCTTTGAGGGACTTCTGCTTCATGGCTTGAAGCCTTTGCACCGTCTTTTCGGCCATGGTTTTCGCGGGGAGGTAGGTCTTTTCAGCCGAGAGCTTCGATTCCCGCTCTTTCTGGGATCGAAGCTGCTCCAATCGCAAAACTTGTTTTTCAGCCTCAGTTAAATTCTTCTCCGGTTCTATCACGGGTCATTCCCCCTCGTTACAAACTAGCGGCTGTTTTTTCTCAAGCCATGGCGATGAATAGTCATCCCAACCCTACGCCTAACCCCGCCGCCACATCAACGAAATAATGGCTACGTCCCGCGGCACTTTCAACACTTCCGTTACCAGGGTTTGATCACGGATGTTTGCGGGGTCTGCCCGGTCAGGGCCATCGCCCGGGTATAAAGGATCGCCTCATCTTTGGTCCTGTCTGCCTTGATCTTGAGGATCGAAATGGAATAGTACGGTATCTCATGATCGAATTTTTGGTCCAATCCCGCGTCCACGGTCAGATCCGAGTCCATGCCGTTCAAAAGGATCTTCGGGTGATAATAATCATCCCCTTTGTTGATGATCAAGATATCCACATCCCTCGTTTTCGGGTCTTGAACCGCGTAAGCCGAAACATTCCCATTCTTGACCTGAGCCCAAACGACCCTGCCCCTCATTTGAGCGCTGATCATCTGAAGCGCCCAGTAGACAGGTCTGGGCTCATTGCCGGAAAAGAAATCCAATGGTCCATTCCCCTTCAGAGATGAAAAGAATCCCATCCCGACGTTTTCGCGCAGAAAGACACCGGCCATATCCGCCTCCCATAGCGCCGCCCAGAAACTGCCGGGGCCCGCGTCCTCATGAGGTCTTATCGCGGAAGAGGAAACGACGGTTTTAGATCTTCGCGGCCAAGAATCGGCCAAAGAAGCCGTGACAGTCGGATTGATCGAGCCCTTGGCGGGCACTGTATTGCCGGTCGATTCCGCGCAGACGTTCCCTCCAGTCACCACCAACGGGAGAAGAACATCGGAACTGCCTGATATTTTATCCCGCAAGCTTCTCAGGACAGTCGTTTCGTGGCGGACATCATCCATGACGGTTTGAGGGGCGCACTGGGCCGCTTTAATGGCGGCGTAATGATGGATCGAGACCAGATTGACGATATCGCCGTCATATTGGATGAAGGGAGTCAGCCAATCGTCCTCGCCCTGGGTGTAGCGCCAAGCCAGTTCGGGTCCCAGGATCAGGATCGAAGGATCCACTCCCTTAACTTCGTTATAAATGACGCGGAAATCGTTGATGTAATCGTAGACGTTGTAATCCGCGAACTTGGAAACTATCCCCTGGGTCGATGTCCGAAGAAACCGGTTCTCCGCATAAAGATCAGGTTCATCGCCGATCGTCCAATATTGAACCTTGTAATTCTTCTCCAGATTACAATAGCGGACCCATTCCGCCGCTTCCTGCGGATCATCACGCTCGATCGGCAGTTCGATCATCGGCTCCGCGCCGACCGCGCGGGCGTAAGCGACAAAATCATCCAAGTTTTGGCGCCATTTTTCCGGTGTCGCGCCCGCCAAATCCGTACCGACCAACTTTAAAACATTCAATTGAAGCGCGGACACACGGTCCTTGACCGGCGCCATCCGCGAAGAAAGATCGTCCGAAACCACGGCTTGAAAAGACTGTCCATAAAAAACGGGACTGGTCATCCCGTCAAAGGACGTGAATTGCGCCGGCAAAGGCTTGAGATGGATGATCACGGGTTCGTTCTTTCTTTGAATGCCGCTGAGCGATGACGCGTACCCATCCATTCGGGCGTAAATGACCGTCTTATCGTAAGTTTTTATTTTAGGGAACTCGAAATGACCGTCCTGATCGGTCATCGACTCGGACGTTCTGGGCCAAGTGCTTATCACCGCGTCCTTTAACGGTTTTCCGTTCCCATCGAGAACGACCCCCGAGATCTTCCGCCGTCCTCAGAAAGTCATGTTCTTGGTCCCATCCGACACCAAATTCGCGTAAAGATTTTCATCCTCGTTTTTGGGGACCGAAACTTGTACCGTCTTCCCGATCCACTCAAGCGTTTCCCAAAGGGAGGGATTCTCCCAGCTCAGCGTATTTCCCGTCACATCCAATTGAAACAGCCGGCTTCCTGAGCCCGAACCGCCCGAGTCGATCGCTAAGTTAAAGCGGGTCCTCTTTCCGGGCGCGATCTCCAATCCCTCGAAAAAAGTAAGAGGAACGCAGGCTTCCAGGACATATCCCTGCGTCGTTTTCTTGGCGATGATCCGACCTCCCCCTATTTCTTTCTCTTTATTGAAACAATACATTTGTGGATTGGCGCAATTCGTGCCCGGTGAAAAACCGATATGGTAGTCCCCGCGGGAGATCCTGTTTTTCGACCCAGCCCCTGGAGTGTAGGCCGAGATGAAAAGTTCTACGCAATCACCGTCCCAAAGCGATAGCTTCCCGTTATTGTTGACGACATCTCCGCTTTTCTTGACGACGGCTGACAAATAGAGATATTCAGGATCATAAGTGATGAAAACACGTCCATTGAATTGTTCTTTATTTTTCCAGTTGATCTTCCCCGAAGTGACCTGCGATCTGTCGTTCAACAGGATCATCCGGGTAGAGGGCCAATCGCCTAAATGACCGTCCACGCGGATGGAACTCGCGGCTTCATCGACCGTTATCGGGGTTGTAACCGCGGTTTGAGCGGAAGCGAAAGCGGCAAATGCGAAAGTTAAGACCGCCGTCAATGCCGCCCGGGCGAAAGCGAAGATAAGACGCCAAGTTTTCGAACTCATGAAGACCTCAACTTGATCGAACTATTAAATAAACCGGCTGCCTTGGCCCCGGGCTCTGCCCGGGGGATGGCCGTGTACCAGGCC
>CAYXYA010000147.1:0-5488 GCA_964469185.1 uncultured bacterium
AAGAGAGAGGGGTAAAGCGGTTCGTGCACTGAAAAGGCAAGCGGTGAAAGAGGTACTCCACCGAGATGCCATTCAAAAACCGATCCACCTCGTGTTGAATCCCCATAAAAAGGAGCGCCGTCTCCCCGTCTTTCAGCGTATCGGCTATCCGCCCGGCAATGAATTTATCGCGTTTCACAAGAAGCCGATGAGATGTCCATTTTAAAATGAACCGCCCCACAAAAGACTTCGGACCATTATTTCCTGCAACGGCCTTTTTAATCATTTGGTACTCCTCAAGAAGAAGCTCGGGGGATTCCGTGCCTATTAAGGCGCCTCCTTTGCGAATAAGATCCAATAGGATCTGATGGTTCAGACTGCCTCGAGTTGCCACTTCATTGACAATCTGAAGCTCCTTCCCGCAGATCGGCAGTCCATCCTGATAAAGTTTCGTGCTGGAATAATCCAGACCCAAAGCGTCGAGTTTCCGCTTGATCCCCTCCCACATGCGCTCAATCGCCTTGACGTGGCTCGCCCAACCCTCCTCCCCATAGCGGTTGAGATACGCCTCCTTCAAGGACTCCGCCATGGAACCCATGTCTGCTTCGGTGTGGATAACGGGAATATAGATAAGCCGGCGCACGCGGGGTTTACCTTTTGGCCGCGTGGGTCACTTCTTGAATCAGCTCCCGAATCAGGTCTAAATCAAACGGTTTGGAGGTGTAATCGTAGGCCCCCAGCCGCATCGCTTCCTGGGCTGTTTTTAAGGTGCCGTAGCCGGTCAAGACCACGATCTTGGAGAGCTTGGACATCTGTCGGAGACGTTTTAAGCAGGTAATTCCATCCATGGAGGGCATCTTGAGATCCAGGAAGATCAGGTCCGGTTGTTCGTGTCGAGCCTTCACGACTCCCTCACGCCCGGTTGTGGCCATCATCACCGAGTGCCCCTCCTCCTGAAAGATCTTTTGGAACATGAGGCAAAGGTCTTTTTCATCATCGATGATTAGGAGCTTAGACATGGGAATACTTCATCGCTTCCACTTCTTCCTTGGTTATCCCTAAGGATTTCAATTTGTTGAACAGCGTCTTGTAGTCGATGCCGAGCAATTTGGCCGCGGCGCGCTTATTGCCACGCGTCTCGCGCAAGGTGCGTAGGATCAACTGCTTTTCCGTGCCTTGAGCGGAACGGCGGCTGGCTTCCCGAAGACCGGGGGGCTTCTCCGCCGTCTTAGATTCTGAGACGGCAGGCGAACTTCCCGCCTGCCCCAATCGCATAGACAGGACTTTCTCCGGCAGATGCTCCGGGAAAATCACTTCATCGGCCAAGAGCAAAGCGCTTTTTATGACGTTCCCAAGCTCTCGAACATTGCCCGGCCAGGAGTAGGCCTCAAGCAGCGTCAGTACTTCATCCGAAATGGACCGGATCCTTTTGCTCATGCCCAATTCCTTGTTGAATCGATCCAGGAAAAACCGGGTCAGAAGCTTCACATCCCCTTGTCGATGACGTAAGGGAGGAAGATGAATCGAAAAGACATCCAGCCGATGAAACAGATCTTCACGAAAAAGCCCTTTGGTCATCAGGCCCTCCAAATCCTGGTTGGTGGCCGTTAGGATTCGGACGTCGATCTTGATAGGGCTTTTCCCCCCAAGCCGGGTAATCTCCTTTTCCTGCAAAACCCGCAAGAGCTTCGCTTGAGCGGTTAAGCTTAAATTGCCGACCTCATCGAGGAACAGCGTTCCACCCTGGGCTTGTTCAAACCGACCTTCCTTCGTGGATTCGGCGCCGGTAAAAGCCCCGCGCTCGTAGCCAAAAAGTTCGCTCTCAAAGAGGGACTCTGGGAGACTGGCGCAATCCACCGGCGCAAAGGGCCTTTTGGACCTTGGGCTTAAGGAGTGCAGGGCGTGTGCGATCAGTTCTTTGCCGGTGCCGCTTTCCCCCTGGATAAGAACGGTCACGTCCTCGGGAGCTATCCGACGAACCAGATCGAAAATCGCCACCACGCTTAAGTGCTGCCCTACCATTTCCTCCGGAGTAACCGGTACAATAGGCACAGGCACCTTGGAAGGGGAGGATCGCTCCATCGCTTGCACCTGAATGGCCTGGCGGAGGATTGTGGGAAGCCGGTCGATGGGAAGGGGCTTCGCGAGGTAATCGTGCGCGCCGCACTTCATCGCCTCTACCGCCGTCTTGACCGTTTCAAAGCCGGTCATCATGATGACAGGGATGGAGGGCCTAGCCCGTTTTATCCTACGGAGCGTCTCGACTCCATCCCATGGCGGCAAAACCACATCCAGCAAGACCAGATCCAACGCCTCCTTTTCCACAATTTTAAGGCCTTCTTCCCCGGAGGCGGCGGTCTTCACGACAAATCCCTGTTCGCTCAAGATCTTGGATAAGATCCGCCCGGCATCCGGCTCGTCGTCAATAACGAGCAGGCGTGGCGTGGACAAGGATCTCATTGGATTTAAACTCATGCTTGCCTTTCTTGTCACGTTTTTCCGATAAACTTGTCTGTGAGTTGGACGGCGACGTCAGAGAATGAGGCTTTTTAAGCGGGAGACGAATGGTAAAGGAGGTGCCACGCTCGGCCCCCGAAGTGTGGCTTTCCGCGTCAATGGTACCCCCATGTGCGGACACAGACTGGCGGCAGATCGCCAGTCCCAAACCGGTGCCTCCATTTTCTTTCTTTGTGCTGAAGAAAAGCTTGAAGAGCCAGGAGCGGTGTTTTGATTGAATCCCCCCTCCGGTATCCTTAATCCGGATAAGGGCTTCCTTCCGTTGCGGATCATAACCTGTATCCAGGATGAGCTTTCCCCCTTCGGGCATCGCCTCCACCGCATTGGTCAAGAGGTTGATGAAGACCTCATCCATCATCTCCTCATCAAACCTCATCAGTGGAAGTTTCTTATTGTAATGACGGACGATGTCGATCCCTTGGGATTGGCACTGGATCTTGATCAGACTTAAGGCCCGATTCAACTGGCGGTTGAGACTGCGGCGGACTAAACGGATCTCCCGTTGCCGGCCGTAGGAGATAAGACGCTTGGTGACGGCATCAAGTCTCTGGACCTTGCGGACAATCGCTTCCGTAAATTCACGGCGAGGGTCCTTAGAATCGAATTTGGACTGAAGGTATTGAACCGACATGGATATAATGGATAAGGGGTTCCGAATCTCGTGCGCTACCGCGGCGGCCAGCTCCCCGGTTGCCATGGCTTTCTCCCGACGGAGCATCTCCTCCTGCGTGGCCTTTAACTCTTTCAGAACTTGATCCAATTCTCTGGCCAGATTCTCTGCATGGGCCTTTTCGACCATCATGTGCTTCTCCACGCGCACCCGCTCTATGGCGTATCGAATCACGCGCGAAAGCATCTTGGGACGCATTTCTTCTTTAACCAGGTACTCTTGGGCCCCTTTTCTCAAGGCATTCGCAGCCAACGCCTCATTCGCCACAGAGGCGATAATGATGATGGGAATATTGACTGCACAGGCGTACACTTTCTCAAGCGTGCCCAGCCCTTGCGAGTCCGGAAGGTCGAGATCCAACAAGATGACATCGATCCCCCCTTTTGAAAAGCGCTCCAATCCGGCCCGGAGCTTCTTGGCACACTCCACCGCAAAGGAAGAGCTCTTTTCTTGGGATAGCATCCCGCGCAGGGAGGCACATTCCTGTTCGCTCCCGATCAGCAAAACTCGAATGGGAAGATTGGCGACCGACATCATCCGTCTCCTACAAAGCGCTGAATGGTTTTTTGATTCGATGAAGAAAGAATACCAAACTTCACCGCCACCCCTCGCGACGATGGATTGAAGTCCTTGCAATTCCATACGAGTTTTCCGGTGGTTTTGAGTGGTCTGAAACAACCGGGAAAGAATACTCTTAAGGGAAATTCCGGAGGAAACTCTCCTTTAATCGGCAACTTGATAAATACCCCGCCGGCGCTGATATTCCGCGCGTACCCATTGACTAGCTTTCCACTTCCTAGAGTCACCCGGACCAGTACTCCTTTTCCCTTTTTGTCGGAAAGGTCAAGGCGCGGCCATTGTCTTCGCTCCTGGTTCTGCAGTATTTCTCCCTTCACCTCAACCGATGGATTCTCCGGTGCGATCACAGTCTCCTTTTTCACCTGACATTCACCTTGAAGGAACCCTCCTTCTTCAACCATGAGACTGGATGTCCAAACCGGCCCGATACATTGGCCAGTAGAAGTCACATGAAGCCACTCCCGGGCTATGATTTTCCCTTCGGCCTTGCCTGCAACGATTACCCGATCGACTTCCAATTCGGCTTTGACATGCGCCTTGTCACCAATCGTAAGCTGTCCCTTCGCTTGAAGCTTTCCTTCAAAAGACCCTTGGATACGCAAGTTCACAGGATCTGAAAAGCGGATCGTCCCCTGCATACTCGTAGCTACATCAATCGTTTTCTCATCCAAAAGATTCGCTGATCTTTTCCCCTTCTCACGCCACAGGGTGCCGATGGTCTGTTACCTCCCCGTTGAAAACGACCTATTCCAAAAATACAACGGCCCGTCCGCCATGGTTCTTGGCAAACGGGCCGTTGTACTTACTTTAACGAAAAATTTTAGGGCTTCTTTAAGGTCCCCCCCCCCCTTCAGCTCCGATACTTAAGAAAGTGCATTTATTTTCGATTTTACGCAAGGGTGCCTCTATAGTAAGCTTATAGCCTTTATCCTTTTATTATGAATAAGCGTTGTTATGTTATCAAAGCTTGTCATCAACTTCCATCAATTTCCTTTTTCCTTTTTCTTAAAAATCTTTAGTTTCCCACCTCAGAGCTTTTTCAAATACTTCCTACCTTTTTCAGTAAGGCGGTATTTTTGCAGACGGCTATTGGGTTTATTGGGAATTGTCATTTCAATCAAACCCGCCTCTATCAAGGGATTTAATATTTGATTCCTAAACTTCGTTCTATCAACTCTCCCAACAACCGCCATTAACTCAATCAAGGCCGCCGGGGTAGAACACTTGTTCAAAATCATGACTTGGTGCTGACTTGGTGCCGACTTGGTGCCTTTATCGGCACTAAGTCGCTCACTTTTACTTTGTTTGGTTACTACTTCAAGGGCGCGGCCGGGCTTTCGATAAACCGTGGCCACAAACCCGTCCGTGAGACTGAATTCCGGCTCGGCGAGGCCTGCCATTTTGCAATCGTGAATCATATCCCTTGTACCGGTTCCCATGCGCTCGATGTATTTGGCAAGGTAAAGCGACTCCGCGAGAAGCGGATTGGCCGGGACAGAACTATGGGGCTTACGAAGCTTGTCCAAAGTAAGTGACAGCGGCAAAGTCCCAGGGTTCCATACTTCCAAACGATCTGAAAATAACATGACTTGAATACTTCCATTACTCGTATAGTCTCGGTGAGCAACAGCATTGACGATGGCTTCTCGGATAACATCCGGAGGGATTTCATACGCAACGGGGGCTTGAACGCTTTTGGCCCGGGTGCCCACTGCAAGATCGATTTTGGACAGAACGAAATTC
>CAYXYA010000148.1:0-5485 GCA_964469185.1 uncultured bacterium
CGAACGTCCTGAGAAAGTTTTCTTTGGCATTGGTATCGCCCATCATTTTCTCGAAAGTTGCCATGACATCCCCTAATTGGGAAAATGTCCTGTCCAGGTTATTGGCGTCCTTCCCTTCCAGCATGTCGCCGGGTTGCAGTTCATTCCCCGTGCCCAGATCGGCCTGGATCTGGACATAACGGGAGCCCAAGAGCCCCGCGCTATAGAGCGCCACCTGGGAATCCTTCCGCAATTTAAGGCTTTTCTCGGTGATCAACATGTCGACTACCGCCTGGTTATCGCCGATATGGATATCCCTGACGAGCCCCACCCTGATCCCACCGGCGTATTGAACCGGCGCGTTCACCTTCAGGTCACCCAAGAACTTGAACTTGACGGGGACCACACGGCCGCTTCCCAGGCGAAAATTGGAAAGGAATAAGATGGCGACCATGAGGATCGCGCCGGCGAGGACCGTGACCAACCCCACCTTGAATTCGTTCGTCGTGTTCATGAAAACTCCAAATAGTAAAATCTAGATTGAACCACAGAGACTCAGAGCACTCGGGGACGGCATCATTTGGGAAAATAAAAAACCGACTTAAGGGTTAAAGACTTAACCAAAAAGTTGGGTTGATCTTTCCCTGAGACCTCTGAGTCTCTGAGGTAAACCGCCTTTTGCTTTATCTTCGACTCAACGGATCGGCATGGGCCCTTCGACGCTGCCCGTCACAAATTGATGGATATAGGGGTCGCGGCTCTTCTCGATCTCCTGCGGCGTCCCGATCCCGATGATTTTTCCATCATATATCATGGCAATACGGTTAGCCACCTTGTAGGCGCTGTGCATATCGTGGGTCACGATGACGGAAGTGACCTTCAGTTTTTTTTGCATATCGATGACCAGATCGTTGATGGCCTGCGAAGTCACCGGGTCCAAGCCGGAAGTGGGTTCGTCGTAAAGGATGATCTCGGGATCCACGGCGATGGCACGGGCCAAGCCGACCCTTTTGCGCATACCGCCTGATAGCTGGGAAGGCTTCAGGTCGATGAGATCATCGTTCAGTCCCACTAACTCCAGTTTTGCCTTCACCACTTCCAGGGCTTTCTCGGGCGGGAATTGAAAATCCCTGAGAAACCGAAAACCGATATTCTCAAAAACGGTGAGAGAATCGAAAAGCGCGGCGTATTGGAAGACCACGCCCATTTTTTTGCGAAGTTCGTTCAGATCCCCTTCGTTCAGTCCGTTGATCTCCTGCCCTTCGACCCAAACCTCGCCTGAGTCCGGCGCGAGCAGACCTGCCATGTGTTTCAGGATGGTGCTTTTCCCGACGCCGGAACGACCGATGATGACCAACGTTTCTCCCTCATAGACTTCAAGGTCGACATTTTGCAGCACCTTTCGGTCACCAAAACTTTTGGAGACATTTTGAAGCCGAATAAGTGTTTTTGAGTTCACGAGAACACCTCGAATGGACCACAGAGACTCAGAGTTCTCAGGGAAAAATTATAAAATGACTCTTTTGATACCATGTTTCATCAACCTCTCATTGAAGTTCAGCAGCAAACCCAATCTAAGCTCCATTAACTTCAAATAAGTCATCAATTGAGCTTCATGTATCGGAAGCAGATCATTTACCGCCTTGATCTCCACAACCAACGTATCCTCGACCAATAAATCCACCCTATATCCGGCTTCCAATTGAACGCCTTTATAGTTCACGGGGACCGCGACTTGACGTTCGACCTTTAAATTTCGCTCCTTCAATTCCCGGACCAAACATAATTCATAGGCGCTTTCCAACAAACCAGGACCTAATTGGGTGTGCACTTCGACAGCGGCATCTAAAACCTTACCCGAGAGAATGTTGATCGGGTCTTTGTCTAGTATCATTTTTCTTTCCATTTTTGCCTTCCCTGAGCTCTCTGAGTCTCTGTGGTTAAATATTCAGCGCGGTCAAAAGCGCGGTCAAAAAATAGTCGGAAATAAGGATCGCCATGAATGAGAAAACCACTGAGTTTGTCGTCGATCTCCCCACGCCCTCGGCGCCGTTGTTGGTCGAGAAACCCTGCCGGCAGGCAATGATCGAAATGATGCTTCCAAAGATGAGCGCCTTGATAAGACCTTCGAATATATCGCTATTGTTGAGCGAGCTGCGGGTGGCGTCGATATAAACGGTCGAGGATGTGAATTTAAGGGAACAAACAAAAAGCCCGCCGATCCAACCGACGATATCGGCAAAGATCGTCAGGATGGGCATCATCAAGGTAAAGGCTAAATATCTGGGAACCGCCAGGTATTTCACCGGATTCGCGGCCAGAGTATAGAGGGCGTCGATTTGTTCGGTGACTTGCATGGTGCCGATCTCCGCCGCCACCGCCGAGCCCATGCGCCCCGCCACGACCATTGCCGTCAATACCGGACCCAACTCCCGGACCAGCGAAAGACTGACCACCGCGCCCAAGAACTGTGAAACTCCTTTGATCTTCGTCTCGAGGGTGTACCCCGATTGAAGCGCCAGGACCATGCCGGTAAAAAGCGCGGTGGTCATCGCGACTGGCACGGACCGGACGCCGATATTCACCATTTGCTGGAAGATGAGTTTGCGGTCGAAGGGTTTACGGAACATCCAGCGGAAGATACCAAGGGTCAAGAACACCGTCGCGCCCACCTCGTGGACGAATTCGATGACCGATCCCCCTATGGATTCTATGGGCGAGGCAGATTTCATGACGACCTTTAGTTCTTATAGACTCGGCGGACCCTCTCACCCACCGCGCAAAGCAGTTCGTAAGAAATGGTTCCGGCCCTCGCGGCCTGTTCTTCCACCGGTAGAAAAGTCCTGCCGTCTCGGCCGAAGAAGGTCGCGATATCCCCCGCCTTAACACCGGGAACATGGGACACATCCGCCATCGTCATATCCATACAGACCGTGCCGACGAGCGGGACCTTTTTGCCGCGAATAAGGAAGCAACCCTTATTGGAAAGGCTCCGCAAAAGTCCATCCGCGTAACCCATGGCGAGTGTAGCCACTTTGATCCTTTTTTTCGCCCTGTAGGTCCGGCCGTAACTAACCGACTCGCCCTTTTTCAACGTTTTGACCTGAAGGACGCGGGCCCTCACTTGCATGGCGGGTGTCAATCGAACGCGGTTCTTCATTTTGGAATTCGGATAGACGCCGTAAAGGGCGATACCCGGCCTCACCCAGGTGCCTTTGGACTGCGGGTAATAACTGATCAAGGCCGCGCTGTTAGCGACGTGGGTCGCGAAAAACGGGATAACTTTGTGTTGGATCTTTTCCAAGGCCTGGCGGAACAAGGTGATCTGCTTCCAAGCGTAAACAGGATCGGCCCAATCCGCCGTGGCCAAATGCGTATAGGCCCCTTCGACCCGAAGGCGCGATAGTTTTTGAATGGCTTCTATTTCTTGAAGAACGCGAAAGGGTTGGAACCCCACCCGGGCCATTCCGGTATCGATCTTCACATGGACTCCAACTCGGGCAAGCCTCAATTTTTTCGCGGTCTTGGATATCTCCCGCGCGCCTTGGATCGTGCTGACCTGCGGTGTGAGGCGATTCTTTAGAAGAATGGGAATTTCCGAGCGCAAAGTCGGGGTCAAAACGAGGACGGGAACTTTGATGCCCGCCTGGCGCAGGACGACACCTTCCTGGACAAAAGCGACCGCCAAGAACTTAGCCCCCGCCCGAATGAAAGTCTTGGCGGCGGGAATCGCCCCATGACCGTAAGCGTTGGCCTTGACCACCGGGAGGACCTGGGAGCCTTTAGCTAGTTTTTGAAGGGCTTTGAAATTGTTCCGGAGTGCCGAAAGCGAGACTTCCGCCCAGGCCGGTGTGAGGGGATCCAAAAGATCAGCGCTCCGAGACTTTGGAGGCCGACTCGAAGGTGGTATATTCGCGGCGGAAAACCACATCGACACTATCCGTAGGACCATTACGCTGTTTGGCGACGATCAATTCATACTTATATTGAGGATAACCTTCGGCGTTTTGACCGGAACTTTCCTTATGGATAAAGACCACCACGTCCGCGTCCTGTTCGATAGCGCCCGACTCACGCAAGTCGGACAGGACCGGCCTCTTGTCTTCCTGGCCCTTTTGGGGACGGGACAATTGGGACAGAACGATGATGGGAATATTGAGATCTTTCGCCAAAGCCTTCAATTGGCGCGAAATATACGCGATTTCCTGCTCGCGGTTATCCGCCCGTACGCCCGCCTGGATAAGCTGAAGATAATCGACGATCAAAAGCCCGATATTGAACTCGCGTTTCAAGCGGCGCGCCTTGGCCTTCAGGTCGAGGACGGAGATGGAGGACGAGTCGTCGATGAAAAGTTTCGCCTCATAAAATTGTCCCGTGATGTTGACCAAGCGGCCGCGATCATGGTCGTTCAAATAACCCGAACGCGCTTTTTTGAGGTCGATACGGGCCACGGAACAAAGGAGGCGCAAAGCCAATTGTTTGGCGGTCATTTCAATGGAGAAGAACCCGACCGGTGTCCGCGACTTGAGCTGATTGGAGCCCATGCAAACATGCTGGGCGATGTTCAAAGCCAAGCTGGTTTTACCCATCGAGGGCCTCGCGCCGACAACGATCATTTCAGCGGGTTGTAATCCAGCGGTCAACTCATCCAGGTCTAAAAAGCCGGTCGGTACGCCGGTGATGTGCTGCTGTTGGTCCGACAGGTTGTTGACGTACTCGTAGCTGTTGCCGATGAGATCCTTGATGCTGGCGAAATCCTTCGTCTCGCGAAGCTCCGTAGCCTCGAAAATGCGGTGCTCAGCGTCATCGAGCAATTCTTTGATGGGAACACTGTCCGAATAAGCGTCCGCGACGACCTGCGTAGCGGCCATGATAAGTTTGCGGGCCGCGGCCTTTTCCTTCACGATCTGCGCGTAATATTCGGCATTCGCCGCCGTCGGAACGCGGTCCAACAAAGTCGTCAAGGTCGAGACGCCGCCGATCATGTCGAAGTCGCCCATGCGCTTCAATTCATTCGTCAGGGTGATGATATCGATCGGTTCTTTACGGTCGTCCAGCGTGATAATGGCTTTGTAGAGTTTGCGGTGGGCTTCGCGGTAGAAGTCTTCCTCTTTACAGATAGGAATGACCGTACGGGTGGCTTCGGACGAGAGCATCATGGCGCCGAGGACTGATTGTTCAGCCTCTAGATCCTGCGGCGGAACTCGGAACTCTGAATTGTTGGACAAGGGAGAGGGCGGATTACTTTTGCGGGCGACTTCCATAAAAACTCCGGATCAAAATTTAGAATGGTCAAAGTGTGAACAGAAGTCATTCTAGCGCTTCTGTGAAAATATAAAATTATTTTTTTCAGGGGTCACCGACGGTAGAAAAACCATCCACAATCTACGCACAACCCGTCCACAAATTTTAAAAGACTAAAATGGGATTTATCTATTTAAATCCCTGAATAGCTTTCTTTTTTTGCCCCTTCCCTCTCCAGCCCTCATCCATCTAGGGAGTTTTG
>CAYXYA010000149.1:0-1383 GCA_964469185.1 uncultured bacterium
AAGGGTCGGACGCGGTTTTGGCCTCCGCTAAAGAAGGGATCGGCATCGAGGAAATTCTTGAGGCCATCGTTCAACGGGTGCCTCATCCCACCGGGGAGGTAGCGGAGCCTCTCAAGGCCCTCATTTTCGATTCTATGTTCGACATTTACCGCGGCGTCATGATCTTCATCCGCGTCTTGGACGGCACCATCCAAAAAGGAACGAAGATGAAATTCATGGCCACCAACAAGGTCTTTGAGGTGGAGGAGATCGGCGTTTTTAAACCCAAGATGGAAAAATTCGACAAGCTTTCCGCGGGCGAGGTCGGTTATGTCGCCGCCAACATTAAGGAAGTGCGGGACGCCAAGGTCGGCGACACCATTACCGATGAGGGGCGTCCTACCGCCGAAGCTCTTCCGGGTTTCAAGGATGTTCTGCCCATGGTGTTCTGCGGGCTTTACCCCGTGAGCACCGACGATTACGACCAGCTCAAAGAAGCTTTGTCCAAACTCAAACTTTCCGACGCGGCGCTTTCGTATGAGCCTGAAACCTCTTTGGCGCTTTCTTTTGGTTTCCGCTGCGGCTTTCTTGGTTTGCTGCACATGGAGATCGTGCAGGAGCGCTTGGAAAGGGAATACAACCTCAACCTGATCGCCACCGCGCCGAGCGTGATCTACAAGATCAAGAAGATCGACGGGGAAGAGATCACCGTGGACAATCCGTCCAAAATACCCAATCCCTCCCTGATCGACACTATTTCGGAGCCTTACATCGACGCGAAGGTCATCGTTCCCGCTGACTATATCGGTGTGGCGATGACGCTTTGTCAGGAAAAGAGGGGTGTTCACAAGAATACCCATTTTCTCGACACGACCCGCGCGGTCATCAATTATGAACTGCCCCTCGCCGAGGTCGTTATGGACTTTTTCGATAAACTCAAAAGCGCCACGAAGGGTTATGCCTCGCTCGATTACGAGCCTATCGGCTACCGGGAAGGGAATATCGTGAAGGTGGATATTCTTCTCAACAACGAGGTGGTGGATGCCTTGTCCTTCATGGTGCACCAGGACAGAGCGGCCATCCGCGGCCGAGGGATCGCGGAAAAACTGAAAGAGATCATTCCGTCCCAAATGTTCGAGGTGCCCATCCAGGCGGCCATCGGCGGCAAGATCATCGCCCGGGAAACGGTCCGTGCGCGGCGTAAGGATGTTCTGGCCAAGTGCTATGGGGGCGATATCAGCCGCAAACGCAAACTGCTCGATAAGCAAAAAGAGGGTAAAAAGCGCATGAAATCCATCGGACAGGTGGAGATCCCTCAAGAGGCTTTTATGGCGGTTTTAAAGGTAGAAGATTAATCGCTCGACTCTTATATATAGAAGGCCGGGTAACCGGGAAAACGGGGGA
>CAYXYA010000149.1:1393-5483 GCA_964469185.1 uncultured bacterium
TGAATGGAAAACTTGAACCAATATCTCTATATCCTAGCCGGTATTTTCACGGTCATTGAGATCTTCCTGCTTTGGGTGGTGCCGCAATTCCGCAAGGACCCGAAACACGCCGGCACGGTCGAGACCATCGATTCCCTCTGGGTGGCCATGGTGGTGGCCCTGACGCTCAAAGCGCTCTTGCTCCAACCCTTCACGATCCCCTCAGGTTCAATGGAAGACACACTCCAGATCGGCGACTACATCCTGGTCAAAAAATACGAGTACGGTTACTCACTGCTCAATATGACGCCGCGTTTTTTGGAATTCAAAAAACCAGCCCACCACGACATTCTTGTGTTTGTTTACCCCGAAGATAACAGCAAGGATTTCATCAAACGCTGTATTGGGATCCCGGGGGACGTAATTGAGTTGCGCAAGCAGGAACTTTATGTGAATGGTGAGAAACAAGTCGAACCCTATGTGAAGCACATCTACACTCCTACCCAGGCCATTCAGATGGAGGGCGCTGACTCCAAGAAGGTAAATTTCGGCCCTGTGACAGTACTACCCGGGAATTATTTCATGATGGGTGATAATCGGGATAACAGCTCCGACTCCCGTTACTGGGGTCAATTGGAAGAGAAGTACATCAAGGGGAAAGCCTGGGTCATATATTGGCACAGCAATAACTTCCACCCTGATCTCAGCCGTATGTTCCATATCGTTCGATAAAAAGAGGATGACGCCGTGAACGCTTATCTGCATATTCCTTTTTGCACCTCCATCTGCAGTTACTGCGACTTCACGTCTTTCGCTGGTCAGGAAAACAAGATATCCTCTTATGTGGACGCGCTCTGCGTGGAGATCAAGAATTCTTCCCTGAACGGCCCGCTCCAAACCATTTATTTCGGGGGAGGCACTCCCTCACTCTTGCCGCCGGAAAAGCTTCAAGCCCTTTTGGAGACGCTCCGGAACAAAGCCGATTTCACCGCTGATATTGAAATTTCCATGGAAGCCAATCCCGAAACGGTCGACGCGTTACGGCTTCAAAACTACCGCTCGCTCGGGGTCAATCGCCTTAGTTTTGGCGCTCAGGCCGCTCAATCGGAACTCTTGAAAAAGATGGGACGGGGCCACGAATGGCCGCGGGTCGAAAAAGCTTTCGATGAAGCCCGCCAAGCCGGGTTCACCAATATCAATCTCGATCTGATGTTCGGTCTTTCAGGCCAGACCCTAGAGATGTTCCGGGAATCCCTGCAAAAAACCGAGGCGCTCGGTCCCGAGCACATTTCCCTTTACGCGCTTCAAATCGAAGAGGGAACCCCTTTGGCTCGTCAGGTGCAGGAGGGGCTACCTCTCCCTTCCGAGGATGAGGTGGCGGACGAATATGCCTGGGCGCAATCTTTTTTGACCGATCACAGTTACGAACAATACGAAGTCTCTAATTTTTCAAAGCCTGGCCGCACTTGCCGTCACAACTGGAACATCTGGCGGGGCGAAGATTACTGGGGTTTTGGAGTTTCGGCGGTGGGAACGGTAGCGGGAGTGCGTCATAGCCATCGCGAGGACCTGATGGAATACGTCCGCCAGGCGCCTCAAGGTTCTGACGCGCTCTTAGAAAAAGAATTCCTCTCCCCCTCGATCAAATCTTGGGAAAAACTCATGCTTCAATTCCGAACGAAAGATGGCGTTCTTGAGAAAGACCTCGAGGGTTACGCCAAGACCCAAGGTCTTTCGTCCTATAAGCATCGTTTTGATCGTTTCCAAAAAGAGGGGTTTTTATCCCTTTCGGAAGGCCGTTATCAGGTCACTCCTAAAGGCTATTTCGTTTTGAACGGTATTCTTGAAACCCTGATGGTGTAAGAACATTGCTGTCCCTTGACGTTGACTTTCCAATCGGCCTACCTATTATGTCAAGTCCGGGACGGCCAGGTTGGCTCCTAGGGCTGGGTTAAATCATTGAGGAGAAAAAGGGATGGCTGAATCGATCACTGATCCATCCGAGGGTGTGGGGCAAGACCCCGAAGTCGTACTTTCTACCGTGAGCGAAACCGAGGACTGGAAGAAAAAACACGACGAGCTCAAGGACAAGCTCCTTTGGGCCGCCGCCGACTTGGACAATTACAAAAAGCGGGTCTTGAAAGAGAAAGAAGAGCACCTTAAATTTTCCCTCTCCGGATTGCTGAATGAGATCTTGGTGGTCGCGGATAATTTAGAGAGGGCTTTGGCCGCCCTGCCCGCGGATGATAACGACAAGGGACTTTTGACCCTCAAACAGGGGGTGGAATTGACCCTCAAACAGTTCAACTCCATCTTGGAAAAATATCAGGTGGTCAAGATCCAGGCCAAGGGTCAAAAGTTCGATCCCCGGTTCCATGAGGTGATGTTCCAAGTGGAAACCGCCGAGTTTCCGGATGAGACGGTCTTGGAAGAACTGCAAAGCGGTTATATGCTCAATGACCGGGTTTTGAGGCCGACGCTGGTGAGGATCGCGAAAAACCCCGCTAAATAACGAGCGGTGGAACAGTTGTGTGGGTCATATCGACAAAATGCCTCAAGGTCTAGAATGGGCTTGAAGGCAAAAATGAATAGGAGCAAGGGTTATGGCAACGAATAAAGTCTTGGGTATCGATCTGGGAACGACCAATTCCTGCATGTCCATCATGGAAGGCGGCGAGCCGCAAGTTATCGCCAATTCCGATGGCGCGCGTACGACCCCTTCGGTGGTCGGCTTTTCAAAATCCGGCGAGCGTCTGGTGGGTCGGGTCGCTAAAAACCAGGCGATCACCAACCCCACGAACACCGTGTTTTCCATCAAGCGTTTCATGGGTCGTAAACTGCATGATAAAGAAGTGGAAAGCGACAAGAAGCTAGTTCCTTATAACCTCAAGGAAGCTTCCAATGGCGACGTCAGGGTGAAGATCGATGATAAAGAATTCTCTCCGCCTGAAATTTCCGCCATGATCCTGCAAAAACTCAAGGCTGACGCGGAAGCGTATCTGGGAACCGAGATCAAAGAAGCGGTCATCACCGTTCCAGCTTATTTCAACGACGCCCAGCGTCAGGCCACCAAGGACGCGGGCAAGATCGCGGGATTGGAAGTGCTTCGTATCATCAACGAGCCTACCGCCGCCGCTTTGGCTTACGGTTTGGACAAACAGAAGAAGAACGAAAAGATCGCGGTTTATGACTTGGGCGGGGGGACCTTCGACATCTCGGTGCTCGAGCTTGGCGATGGTGTGTTTGAGGTAAAGTCCACCAACGGGGATACCCATTTGGGCGGCGACGACTTCGACCAACGGATCATCCAATGGCTCATCGACGAATTCAAAAAAGAAACGGGCGTGGATCTCAAGAGCGACCGCATGGCGCTCCAGCGTTTGAAGGAAGCGGCGGAAAAGGCCAAGATCGACTTGTCCACCACGAACGAGACCGAGATCAACCTGCCTTTTATCACCGCGGACGCTTCGGGGCCCAAACATTTGAACGTCAAATTGTCCCGCTCCAAGTTGGAACAATTGGTCATGGACATGGTGGACAAGACCATGGAACCCTGCCGCAAAGCCTTGCAAGACGCGGGTTTGAGTGTGGACGACATTCAAGAAGTGGTACTAGTTGGCGGGATGACCCGTATGCCGCTGGTGCAAAAAGCGGTGAAAGATTTCTTTAAAAAAGAACCGCACAAGGGCGTGAATCCCGATGAGGTGGTGGCGATCGGCGCGGCTATCCAGGGCGGCGTTCTAAAAGGGGAAGTGAAGGACGTTCTCTTGCTCGACGTCACTCCGCTTTCATTAGGAGTCGAGACTTTGGGAAGCATCATGACCAAGGTCATTGAGCGCAATACGACGATCCCGGCCAAGAAAAGCCAGGTGTTCTCCACGGCTTCTGACAGCCAGAGCACCGTCTCGATCCATGTGCTTCAGGGCGAACGGGAAATGGCCGCGGACAACCGCACTTTAGGCCGTTTTGACCTGGTGGGCATCCCGCCCGCCCCGCGAGGAGTGCCTCAGATCGAGGTGACTTTCAACATCGACGCCAACGGCATCCTGCATGTCGGCGCCAAGGATCTGGGTACGGGTAAGGAACAGTCCATCCAGATAACGCCTTCTTC
>CAYXYA010000150.1:0-5476 GCA_964469185.1 uncultured bacterium
GTGGGAGTGTTCGTTGGCGTATTCGTAGCGGTTTGAGTCGGGGTATTCGTAGGGGTATTGGGAGGCGTATTGGTCGCAGTATTGGTCGGGGTCTGAGTAGCGGTATAGGTGGCTGTGTTGGTTGGCGACTGAGTCGGCGTATTGGTCGCGGTATTCGTAGCCGTTTGAGTGGCCGTGTTCGTCGAGGTAAGTGTCCAGGTATTGGTTGCCGTATGCGAAGCCGTATTGGTCGCGGTATTCGTTTGAGTATTGGATGGGGTATTGGTTTGCGTTTGGGTGGGTGTATTCGTTGCAGTATTGGTCGAAGTAATGGTAGGCGTATTCGTCCCCGTGTTGGTCGCGCTAGCGGTCGGAGTGTTCGTCGCGGACTGAGTGGACGTATTAGTCGGGGTCTTGGTCGGCGTATACGTGGGAGTATCTGTCGGTGTCATGGTAGGAGACGCGGTTGGTGTATTTGTTGGCGTGTTGGTAACGGTATTGGTCGCTGTGTTAGTCGGCGTGTAATTACATTTGTGTAAAAGCTGTACACCGCCGGCAAGCCATTTAACCGCCCCCGTGTTGACGGCGTTCGTGACCGGACCGCTTCCGACAGTCGTGTTATCGGATATAGCTCCCACCACGTCCTGACCGTCAGTAGTACCAGTTCCAGCGCTTGTCCTCATAGTTCCGATCGACTGTGTAGCGGCCGCGCTTGAGGATCCCGCGTGCCCCCCGACCTCGACATCGCCTGGGTTCAAGCTACCGGAGATGATCGTCTCACCGGCACTGGTCCCTGATGTGGTCACGGCGGAACCGGTGCCTAAGGCTCCCGAATATTGCACCATGTTGACGATCCAATTCGAGTTACCGCAGACCGGTGGTATACCCGTTGTAATTGTGACCGAACTCGCGTTGGCCGTCGCGTGGGTATGCCAAATGTACAGGCCCGGATAATTGTTCGCCTGAGCGATACTGACAGGATTATCCCAAACGTTTCCCCCATCATCGGCCACCGATGTCACCGCAAAACCGGCGACATTGGGCCTTTCTGAAACAACAATGAACACATCCTGTCCCGCCACGATCATCTGAGCGCCCGAAAGAGAGAGAGTCGTGGCGCAATTGTTCGCGGGCGCGATTTCTTTCGCGCTGCCAGTTACATAAGTGATATCGGGACAAGCCACGGTAGCGGTGGGTGTCGGGGTAGCGCAGGTGGATTTCAATTGCAGGCCACCCGCATACCATTCGTTATTCGCAGCGGTGACCGCGTTCGATACTGCGACATAGCCGACGGCCGCCTTATCCGAGATCGCCGAATCCGAGTCCGTACCCAGAGCCGAGGTTCCAGTGCTAGCCCAGGTTCTCAAATTTCCCGTCGTCTGCGTCACGCCAGCAGTCGTATTACCCGCGAAACCAGCCACTGCCATATCGCCGTCATTCAACACACCCGTCGTGATCGTTTCCCCGGCGGAAGTACCGATATTACTCTGCCAGGTATTTCCCAATCCGGTGCTTCCTGAATACTGCGCCATGCTGATGGACCAATTACCTGTGGCACTACCTTTGATCGTAATAGAGTTAGCGTTGGCCGTTGCGTGAACATACCAGATGAACAAACTAGGCTCACCGGTAACACCGGTATGAATGCTCACCGGGTTCGAATAAACGTTACCGCCGTTATCCGTTACCGCGGTAACAGCCCTGGTATTATTGTCCCTCGAAGCCACGACAATGACGACATCTTGTCCCGCCAAGATGCTTTGTGCGCCCGAAAGAGCTTGTGTTACCGCAATCGCAGTACCAGCGACCGACCAATCACTGCTAGCCACGTGCGAGACCGGGCATGTGGCATTGGCTTGGTGGAGGGGTAAAAACAAAAACGCCACGATGAGGACGAGTGAAAACAATTTCATCCGACGGTTTAAAAAATTACTATTAAAGGAAGAAAATATTTTCGAGATAAATTGGTTAACAAAAAATTTCATTCGGCCTCAAAAAAAATTTCGACTTTTTAAAAAGTTCCCTCATACCTTGTACTTAAAAAAAACAAAAAAACCCCACTCCACGAAAACGCTTTTTCATTCAAGAAAATTCGCTTTTGGATCGACGATTTTCTGTTGAAATACGGCTCTTTCTCACAAGGTTTCTAACGACATAGATGTCCAAATCTTAACATTTTTTAAAGGGATCTATTAAATTCCTGACAACGAAAAAGCCTTAAAAAATAGGGATAAATAGACGTTTTAAAAAAATATTTAATATGACAACCATCAAGTAACCCGTTTACAGAGAAATCATGATATTTAATCGATTTTAAAGGGTTTTATTGACATTGATTAAAAATTTTGGGAAACATCTTTAGGTGTTTTTGAAGATAGTGCCTTGAAATTGACCTATTTGAACCCAAACAAGGGTCGCTCATCGAAGGAAAAATGCCCCAAAATAAGGATTTTTGAAGAAAGATAGGTAAACAAAGGGTTTTTGGGCCAAATGAAGAAAAGCAGGCAAAACCTACTTGGAGGGTCTGAAAAAGTTACGGGGGCTTCATGACCGATCCGACCAGAAACGCGGCCAAGGTCAGAAGTGTCATGAACAACCCCAACCGGAAAGACAGGGGTTGGTAGCGAAAAACGATCTGATGTTTCCCCGTCTGGCTCAAAGACACCGTCATCCACATCCCATTCGCCCGCAAGATATGTTTCGGTTGACCATCCACCCAGGCGCGCCAACCGGGAGCGAAAGTTTCATCGAAAACAAAATAACCTGGCCGCGCGGCGGTCGCATCCCAACGCGCCTCGCACGGCGCAATTCGAGAAAGATAGGCCGCGGCCGGGTTCCGAAATAATTCTCCCGTTCTTAAACCGCGCCAAAAAGAAGTTTCGTCCATCTCCGCCAAGGTCCGGTCGGCCGAACTCAAACGAACCAGTTCCCCGCCGGAACCCTTCTCAAGATAAACCTCGTTCTCCAAAAAAACTTTCGGGGATATCAAAGCCGCGAATACCTCGGGCCGGCTGTTGAACTCCCGAGCTCTTCCCGCTTGCCAAGCGCCGTTCATCGCTCCCGGATTATGGATCAGGGTCAAGTGTCCCAAAAGTTCGTGAACCCTGTACTTGAAGATCTGGATCTTGCGCGGCATGAGGACCACATTGACTCCCGCCGCGTCCAGAACCCGGCCGTCATAGGGATATCCTTTTTGGAGATAGCTCGTGAAATTCTGATAACCATCTACCACTGTCGTCAAATATCCCTGAGCCGACTTGAGCCCCCAAACAACATTCGTATTCGCGTTCAAGTCCTCAGCTGTTTCTCGAAGCGACCCCGCGAAATCTTTTACCGCGGGAGAATAATGATGCCCCTCCTCCCGAAGACTGACGATCCTTCCCTCACCCGATGACTGACGAACCTTCGAGGCGTATTGTTGGACTTCTTTGTCACGGTAAGGATCCGGTACGACATGTATCATTCGAAATGGCCCGAGCGCTAGGTCCAAGATCCAAAGAGCGCCCCAGACCCAAGCGAAGCGGTGAACAAAATTTTTCTTGGAAACGTTTTGCGTTCGTTCTCGAAGGAACAAACCCAGCGCGGTCAAAGCGCAAAAGAGAAAAAGAAAGGACGCCTTCGACGGCTCCAACTTGTCGAGCCACGATGTCGGAAGAAACCGCCACAGGATGAAATGGATGCCGAGAGGCCAAAATAGCCAAAAAATAAGGGCTTTTCGCCAAAATCCGATCTGCGGCTCGCGCGAAAAAAAACTCCATATCAAAAAGGCGAGCGGAACCAATCCCAAATAAAAATTACTGAAAATAAAATTAGCGTACTCCCCTTGATAGCCTGATCCCGGAATCCCCAGTCCATCCGGCCTCAGGAGCGTCAGGTAATTGATCCATTGCAAGCTGAAAAGATTTCCACCCCAAACTTCGCGGTGCATGTAGCCCATAAAATCCACGAAGGGCAGCCACTGGCACGCGGTCAGCGCCAACGCGGCCAGGAAAGCACTAACTTGTATGAGTTTATTTTTAAAAACAACATCCCACGCGAACTTCAGGCAAAAGATCAGGAATAGAAAAGTATAAAAACAGAAAAAGGGATAGCCCGCCAAAATTTGGAAGGCCCAAAAGAGGGAAAGAAGAGTCCAACGCCCGCGTGAGAATTTTTGGGACAGTCGCAGCGCCGCCCAAAATATCCAAGGGACCCAGGCCATGGACGCCAAGTGAGTGGGAAAACCCCAATAGAGGATGGCGTAGGCCGAACCGCCAAAACTCAAAGAGCAAAGAGTGGCGGCAAGCGGTGAAACTTTAAGAGCACGGAGCCAAAAGTAGAACCCGACCGACGCAAGAACGCCATGCGCTAACGCAGCAGCGAAAAACCAATCAGTAAGACCCGTAAAATTCCAGATCCAAAAGAAGGGATAGAAGAAGGCGGACTGAAGATTGGCCACATGGGGCGTGCCGCAGGCCAGATAGGGATTCCAGAGAGGAATGAGACCCTTCTGAAAGCTTTCGACATTGAACCACTTCTCAGGAAACACATATTCCAGTGTGTCCATGACCGCCGGAAAGTGTCCCCAAAATCGGGCGATCCAGTAGAGGACGAAAAGAAGGTAACCTGCCCATAACAATGGGACGATCTTCTTAGAATTCATTTCACCAACCTTGGAACTGGGATGTGCTTTATCGAAGAAAACCTAAAACGAAAGACTTCGTAACTATGATAAACGCGGATGAACGCGGATGATGATAAGAATTAGGACTTCACACAAAATAATATTGGTTTGCCGTATCTGCGTTCATCCGCGTTCATCAGAGTTCCATTGCCATTTGTTTACAGCTGTTTTCAAACCCAGCATCAACCAAACACCACAAACCAACAACGAGAAGAACATTCCCAGCCGGAACGAGAGAGGCTCATAACGGAATCGGACCCTCTCCTCACCTTCGTTCAAAACCACTCCCCGAAAAGCGTGGTTGATCCGCTCCACTACGCGGGGTTTTCCTTCCACCCACACCCGCCAACCGGCGTCATCCGTCTCGGAGGAAACCAGCAGGGCCTTTCCTACGCCCTTCGCGGTCAACTCCAGCGAATCAGGCTTGCGGTTCGTTTCTGACACCCGCCTAAAGCGATAGTTCCCGGTTTTCGCGGGATCGGAGATGAAACAGGTGGTCCGGTAGTTCACGCCTACTTTGTCCGCCTTGGCGAAATCCGCTGGGAGAGACTCTCCCGCCGGAACCGCCCGCGTCACTGAGAACCACTTGGGCAGGGGCAATGGATTTTCCGATACCATACCCGCCTTGACACTCACGGGTTTGAAGTCCTTGAATTTATTCTTCCCAAAAAGATACCGGATCGCTAAAAAGTCGAGCGCGCGGCGGGAATGTCCCGCTGAATAGCGGAAAACCTCGAACGTCCAGGCGGAAGAGTCCTTCAGCTGAAGGGTGTTGTAGAAAGGAGCTTGTTCCCTGCCGAAAGCCAGCGGCCAATCGGGATAAAATTTTTCTTT
>CAYXYA010000151.1:0-5464 GCA_964469185.1 uncultured bacterium
GTGGGAGAGGTCGGCGACGGTTTCTTTTTGGCCTGATCTGGCGGGGAGAATTTTATTGATGAAAGAGAAGGCCGTTTCGGTGATCGGACGTAGCTTAAAATTCACTGTAAAAAGCAGGAAAACTTCATATTGGCAGAGGCGGTTATCGGTCGCAAAATCCTCGATAAAATTTTCGTAGTAGCCGTTGAAACGTTCTTGAAAATTGACGGGAGCGTCTTTCGAACAATACTTTTTAAATTGGTTAATGAGGGTGGACCCGTCCACCGGGACACGCCGGAATATGACTTGAATTTCCTCGGTGGGGCGTAGCTGACGAAGGGCGTTTTCGAGCTGGCCGATGCGCTTTTGAATTTCGGCGTCCTCGTCAATGAGGGGGTTGATACCGTTTGTGATCTTATAGACTGCGGCGAAACGATTGTCTTTGAGTTCGATGTAGCCCTCCCCCACGGCAATAAGGGAAAGTTTTTCAGCAGGGACGTTTGATGTGGCGGTTGGCATTAACTTAACTCCGATCTTTCCCGGCCTGGAATCTTGAGCCGAGGGGTTGTGATGTGGTGATAGAGGCCGGGGAAAAAGCCTTTTGGAAACATATTTTTGAGCAGAAAAACGAGAAGAAAGCCGACCAGAATGGATCCAAAAATGGCGAAGACCGCCAGGAGGTTCAAAATTTTGGAGAAAAGAATTGCCATACAGGCGTCCAGAAAACCAAGAGCCATTAAGATGACGGCGTCGCCGAAAGGCAAAACTCCTAAAATTTTGGAAGGTTCGTCCAAAGGTTTTCCCATGTTTAAATCCCCTGGAGGCCCAACGAGGGCCTTTTCGAGTTAGGAGTTGAAGGAGGTCTGGGGGTTTGTCCGCCTGAACCCTGATTGTTGTAAATGGATCTTGGAGTTGAGGAAATATCCAAAGCTCTCGAAATTGTGTTTATGGATGATTTCATCTGGGGTTTAAGGGTTGAAAGGCCTCCATGTTCGCGTTGAATTGAATTAGAAACGGTGTTGAGGGCTTTGAGGGGTGCGGTGGCAACGTGGCTTCCGATGGCGCTCCCAACCCTAGTTCCGACGAAATTACTGGGGTGAAACATACCACCGGCCATGGATCCGGCAGCGCTTCCGATCGCGCTAGCTACACCTTGGGCTCTTTGGCCTGAGACAGCGGCTCCCACAACACTGGCTCCAGTGACGACACTCGCGGCGGTCCGGATGACGCTCATTCCATCCCGCATAAAATTGGAAGCAGAACCGCCTTGGCCTCCGTGGTTGGTTGAAAACAAAGCTGTAACGTCCTGGGCGTTTTGGATGAGGGTTAAGCCCGCCAGGATCATAAAAGCTGAAACAAAAGATCCAATCCCAGGCGAAAAGACGCTTCCCCAATTCAGCAAGGTCAGAATGTTCATGGCGACTAAAACCAAGGCCCAAATGGGCCCGTAGAGGTGGTATTTGATGAAAACTTTGAGGGCATTCACAGGAATGTGTTCCGTCGAAGGGTGGCCTAAAAGGCCGATCGCCGGAAAGCCTAGGAAAAATAGGATGAAGATCATGATGAGCTGGTAGCCCTTGGCGATCAAAATGCTAAAGCAAATAAAAACACCCCAAAGGGAAACAAAAACCCGAAGGATAGAGTTGATGATATTGCCTACGGTGTCGATATTCGGGTCGTATTGGGGCTGGGGTTGGCCGGGACCAGTGGCAAAGGTATTGGGTCCGGGGGTTGGTGCGGGTGTTATTGGCGCGCTGTTGATCGTGGCGTTGGAAAAAGAAGTAACTCCTTGGGGCAATCCCGATGGGCCGTTAAGAGGTGGAACGCCGCTACTGGCTAATGGATGGGCAACGAAAGCACCTCCACCGTTAGTAGCAAAGTAGGAAATTAGAGATGGAGCCCAATAAATGAAAAAAAGGCAGGTTAGCGCTCCAACGAAAATTTTAAGGCCGCCTTCCCTTCCCTTGTCCATACGGATGAGACCGTGGATCATTCCAAAAACGCAAAAGAGGGTTCCGATGGCCACGGCTACAAGTTTGAGCTGGATAAATTGATCTAAAAAAGCCGATAAATAATTACCAAATGGCGGGGCTGAAATGTTGGGGTTGGTGGCCGCTAATGTGGACCCGGAAGTGTTCACGGCGGCAAAAACATTGTTCACGGTGACGGGATTTTGAGAGTAAAGGTAGATGGCTAGGTAGGTGGAAAGATTTGCCATCCAAGAGACGATATAGGGCCAAGTTAAGAGAAGAAACGTGGGAAGGATAAGCCGGACAACAGTAAAAATAGTGACGGTTTGGTTGTTGAGACCTAAAGCCATCCGCGCCATGAAAAAGATGAATGTCACCAAAAGCAGAATGAATCCGATGTATTGGAAAATATGGGTGAGGTTGGCAACTGTGTTCATGCCCGCCTGGCCGTAAGTGGAAGGGTTTGTGAAGTCGAGGACTACCAAAAGCCCTTGGGATAAAAAGCCATAAACGGCCTGGAGAACCAGGGATAAAAAATCGGCGATCCAACGGATTCCCGCGGCCAACCAGTGCCAAGTATGGCTGGCCAGTAGGTTTTCGATCCCCTTTTGAACGGTGTTTGGTTTTACATCTGAACCAATGTTAATGAGCTGCGCTTGGGCTTTTGACCCAAGCGCTATAAGTCCGAAAAATAAAAGTGAAAGGTTAAAACGGCGACAAATCATTGACCGTTCCAAACTCCCTGAGATGGTGCCGCGCCTGTCGAGAAAAAGGCCTGGTACATATAGTTGGCGATCGAGGGGACGAGCGGGACAAAAAGCATACTCCCGACGATGATCCAGATCTTTTCAACATGGCCGGGCTGGCCCCTGTGCGCGAGGGAGATATGGCTTATGAGTTGGACGGCCAAATAAAACTCCGCAATCCCGATAAAAACCAATGAAAGAATACCAAAGGCATTGTTGAGGGCTGGGAAGTTTGGGACACCCAAAGCCCAGGAATTGCCCGCCGATAAAAAGACCAATCCGCCGATGGTTAAAGTTGGTAAACCCCTCAAAATAAATAATTGAATCCGTTTCATTTATCCGCTCCTTTTGTTTAATTCCCCGCTGGGACAGCCTGGCTGTCCGAGGCAGAGGAAGTATTGATTTTTGAATTGTTCATCTGCACCGGGGCGACTTGCACCGGTGGTAACGGCTGGTTCGTTGATAAGGACTGCTGGATCTTATTTTGAGCGGTGGTATTGACGGCTCCTCCCCCGGTGTAAACACTGGCGACACCGACATTGGAGGCGGCATTGCCCACCGATTCACCGGAGGCAACACCGACCGCTCCGCTTCCTAATGCTCCCGATATGCCGGAATTCCCAAGGCCTAAAGGCGCTAATAGTTGGTTGGCTAGTCCCATCGAAAGGACGCTTATCGAAGACATGACAATGGTTTGGATGACACTATTGAGGGCCATGACGAAGGCGGATTCCTGGGGGCCTGGGCTGTAATTGGGAGCCACATAAGCTCTTTGGCTGGAAGATATTTGGGAGGCGAAATGCTGGGCTTGGGGTTGGTTCCCTTGTTCAACCGCGTTGGCCTCTTGGTTTAATTGACCGGCAACGGTTTGTAATCTTTGAGCATCTTGTTGGTTTTGGGTTGGAGATCCAGTCGTTGAATTCTCAACCGATTTAGCGGCTGAATTTAATTCGGTGGCTTGTTGCCGTAATTGGGTCGCACTTTGAAAGGCGAGGGCGGTTCAGGCATTCTGGGCCAAGGTTTGGGCCAAAGTTCCTATCTGATTCATCATTTGGTTTTCGACAAAATTACGTGAGTTTCCTGCGGGGAATTTAGCTAACTGGTTGTAACTAAAACGACCGTTTGTTTGGGCATATTGTTGTTGGTATTGGTTATTTTGTTCTTCGATCCTAGCGGATAAAGCCGGTGAACCATACCGGACATAGCCGACCTGGGGGCTGTTTTTAAACTCGGAAAATTTCGATTGGAGATAGTGGCTGAAATCAGTAAATCCCAAGGGTTGGTCGGCCAGTGCGAGGGTTGGCACCAGCAGGATTAATGTGATGATTTTTTTCATATTGTTCCTCATTTATGAAGCTCGACTAAACAGGGGTATTGTTGTCCGTCGCTGATCACAACGATGGTGAGGGATAACCCTGTTGGAAATTCGCCTGGGACGTCGCCTACAAAGCTGTATTGATCGTTCAGGCCGCCTGCGGCCACTTCGGTTTTGTCTGGGTCTTCCTTTTTAAGGATCCACTTCTCGGCAGGCGCGGTTGATTCCCCTCGAATTTGGTAATGGGTGTGGTAATTGATGATTGTAACTTTGAGATCCGACCAGGCACTTTTGGCTGAAAAAACTTGGGTAATCGGCGGAGGCGGAGTTGTTGTTTCTGGCTTGTTTGAAATGAACACCGGCTTTTTTTTGGCGGAAACCCTTTGGCCTGGCATATTTTTGAGGTGGTATTCCACCTGGTCGTTATATCTTTTCCCTACTTCCTCAAACATGTCGGCGTTCATCTGGAAAAATAATCCGAAATCCGACTTGGGTATAGATGGCTCACCGGCTTCTACAGCACTTGTTATGGTAATGAAAAAAAGGGCGGCAGATAATTTCAAAACTCAACTCCCGCGTCACAGAGGTAGGCAACGCTTTGATACCCAGAAGATATTAAAGGGATACCAAGGCCTGGGATCTGGTTTGATAGTCCAAGCGGGTTTGATAACGGAAAGTTGGAATTGGTCGCGTTCACACGGCTAAAGGTGTAATCCCCGACCGAATTGGTGGCGTAGAAGTTAAGAACTACAGCTGAAATCCGGGCTTTAATATGAGCGAAAAAAGCGTTCTGAGGTAATTGAGATAACGAAGGATTGAAGTTATTCGCCCCGATAAAAAGGTTATTGGTGGACGAAGCCAATGGAAGTTGGGCTTCAACTCCTATTTCATCAATTGAAAATGGTCCGAAAGTGTAGAGGCGAGAGGCCTTTACTCCAATGGAAAGGGCATCTGTTTCTGTGAAATAATTGGCGTCCTGGACCGCGAACTCGCCGTAAAACTTAAAGTCTTTTTCCAACGTAATCTCTAGGCCTGCATCGTAGGCCAGATCGTTGCTGATGGTGGAATATTGGAAGTAATCCGAAGCCGATTGCGCGGCGTTCAACCGAAGGATAAATGGCAGGCCAAATGCATTCGCGCTGACACGGAGTTGGGCCAAGATCATAGCTTGGGTTTCGTCATAGGTGGAGTATTCAGCCGAAAGTAGGCTAGGAAAGTAATAGAAAGATAAAGCTGAAGAAGTGGATTGGACTTTTTCGAGATCGTTGATTCCGATGGAGAAGGACAAAGGAAGGGTTAGTTGAAGGCAATCAGCTCGGGTAATACCCATTGTCATATAGTTTCCGAAAAATTCAGTCGGGGCCAACGCTTCCCCGATGTTCAAACGACCCAAAGAAAAGGTCATAAAGGTCGCCGAATAGGAAATTCGACCAGTAAACAATTCAACTTTATCC
>CAYXYA010000152.1:0-5450 GCA_964469185.1 uncultured bacterium
AGCGGGCATACCCAGTCCCGAGGCGGCCAGGTCCTGTTGTCCCTCGACACCCGCCAAACAACGGATCAGATCATAGGCCAGGTCGGGATATTTCGTGCACTTGAGGATCCCATAACCCGCCGCGTTCAGTTCCGTCTTACGGCGGCCATGAGGTCCCTTCGGGAATTGGACCACATCCCAGTCGAAATTCTTGATGACCTTCCGGAAGAACGGGATATTCCACACTCCGCTATGGAACATGGCCACCTGTCCATTGAGGAAAAAGTCGGAGTTCCCTATTTCGTAACCCATCGCCTTTTGATCCGCTGGCCCCGGCATGACGCCGTATTTCAGAATGAGATCCGCCCGGAACTGGACGCCGGCGACGACCGCGGGTTTGTCCACCGTGCAACGCGTTGGGTGCCACGGGTCATCGACCAGGGAACCTCCAAAGTCGAAAGCCCAGGTTTGCCAATAGTTCCGTTCGTCTACGAACCCGAACCGGGTGGTTTTTCCCTTGGCGTCCTTCTTCACCAGTTTCCGTGCGACCCGAAGGAACTCAAGATAATCCCAATTGTTCTTCGGATAGGGCAATCCGACCTCGTCGAACGCCTTCTTATTGTAATAAATGACCGCGACCGGCGCGATGCCGAGCGGCATGACCAATAAAGAGCCGTCCCGAGAGAACTGTTGGATAGCCTCGGGGTAAAAGTCCTTGATGTGGATATCGGGATCCTTCTCGATATAGGGATCGAGGTCTACGAAGACCCCGCGCGTGGAAACGCCCGCCACTTGGTCGTTATCCACCAACATGACGTCCGGCGCGACACCCGCGGCATACTGGGTCAGTATCTTCGTGACATATTCACCATAGGGGATCTGCTCAAGTTGTAACTGAACCTCCGGATGGAGCTTGTGGAATTGGTCCCCCGCGGACTTGAAGATATCCCGAGCTTCAGTGCTTCCCCAAGTGCTGTACTTCAAGACGATGGGCGCGGGTTTGTGGGAACAGCCGCCCCAAAACAAAGCCAAGATGAAGACCCAGATATTTAAACCCTGTAACTGTTTCATGAATTCTCCCAAACAAAATTTCGAAATCCGAACCGCAAATAGTTTGCCATTTTCGCTGAATATAAATATCGATTTGTTGTGTTTAAAGTTTGGATTTTTAGAACAATGCGTTTAAACGACCTCACAGATAGCTAAAAGATGATCTCAACGCCCCCGCGGACATGGTATTGCGGTTCCAAATAACCTGGTTGGATCTGGAAACTCTGTCCGAGAAGGTTATCGCCCGTCAGCCAGAGGGAGAAGGTCTTGGTGAAATGGTAAGCGGCTCCCAGGTTAAGCGTAGCGTAAGCAGGCAAAGTGACGACCGTGGTGTCGGAACCTTGGCGGCTGTCGGCGATCAAAACACCTAGTTTGGCCTCGAGTTCGTCATTGTTATAGTTTAATGAAACGGTTCCTTGGTTTATCGGGAGCTGTGTGAAGTTGAGTCCCGAGTTGTTGGTCGCCTGAGTCCACAAGTAATCGCCCGAAAGTTTCCAATCCCTCATAAAGTTCCATTGAGCACCCGCACCCAGGTGAGTCATTTGTGCCAATGGAATCGAAGAGTATTTGTAAATGAAAGCAGGTGTGAGTGGATTAATGTCCGTCCACTGGTGATAATTTACAAGTTGAGCCGTCGAAGCGAAGCCGGTGAGAACCAGAGTTTCAGTCACTCGCTGTGTGATCTTGCCTTCAAATTCGCTGGTCGTTTCTGTCACAATCGGATTGACGGAAAGAAGTATGACGTGCTCCGTATCTAAATATACGTCGTTAAAAGCGGTCATTTTTCGAGCAGTGCGCCATGCAGCCATGACTTGCGTATTCGTGAGCGGGCGCCAGGTTAAGTTCGCCGATGGGAAAAGATTTGAGCTAAGGTTTGAGATATTTCCGGCTTGTCCTTCTACCGCCCCGCCCAAGGTCAGGTTTTCCATAATGTCGAACTCGGTTCCAAGCGAGACCCAACCCCAATTGTAAATCGAGGACGGAACCGTATAGCTTGATGTTGTAATTCGACCTCCCACTTCAAAAATGACCAAATCAAGGATTGGGTCAATACCGTAGGCTTTTACTTTGACCGAACCATCAAATTCCACTGTACCCCAATAGTTGGTGAGAACCGTTGTACGATAGCCAACTAGGGCTTGGGCCGTCCATTTTTCCGAGATGTTCCAATTCGCGTGGGTCTTAATATCAGATCCTTGATGTAATTCTCGAAGGGAACTTTCATAAGGAAGTTCAGCGTCGACTTGGTTGTAATAGGCGGCAAGTCCTATATCAAACTTCGAGTCAGGTTTATAAATCATATCTCCGCCTAGTCGGAATCGGCGGTCACCATCAAACCCCGTCGCGGTCGCTTGTCCCGCCCAGGTGGAGTAATAACCGGAAAGCGAGTAGAGAACGCCGGTCAAGTCATGTGCGAATAGTCCCCAGCCGCCATAAGTACCTGGGAAACCGCCGCCTCCGTGCAGAATGAGCGCCATCTTTTCAGCGGAACCCGATTCCTGGGTGGATAGGGCCGTGATGGTCTTGTCTAGGCCGGGTAAATCATCCGACGAACGGTCCAAATTGGAAAGGTTCTGGGCTCCCAGCGTGACATCGCTTTCTTTTTGGGTCAGGCGTTTGGCGCTGATGGTCAGTTCGTTCTCGCCCGTGATAACGACATCGGGCAGCGAGAATTTCGGGACGGCGGTTGGGCGGTTAGTGGCGGGAGCCTTCTCCACTTCCTCTTGTGAGGGCTTTTCGTCAGTCATGGAATCGGACGATTTCGAGGCTGGCGGCGCGGGCGGAGTGATGGTGTTCAAAGCCCAAGCCGAGTTGGTCAAAAGGGCGAGAAGGAAGAGGATCAAGGATCTTTTCATGGTTCGCTCCCTTCGTTCGTAACCGGAGCGGAGCCGGTTGATTTTGTTTTATTGGGGGCCAACGGTTTCGACTTCCTTTGGTCGCTCACCGCAAGAAAAGGTTGCAGAGCTTTCAACCTTTTCTTCGTGGCGTCCTGGTAAGCCTTTATCTTCGTGTATTTCAATATCCGTTTGTACGCCTCAGCCGCCTTGCCGTATTTTTTCTGGTCCTCGTAGCATTCCGCGATCTTCGCCATGGCGGTAACGCACCATTGGTCTTGATTGGGATAACGAAGGATCAAGGCGTCAAAATTCCTCACAGCCTTCTCATATTCTCCCTGACGCTTGTAAATATCCGAGTGGTAGAAGGCGGCTTCAGCCGCGAGGGCGGAGTCTTCCGATTTGACCACCCTTTCGTATGATCCTTGAGCGTCGTCCAGCCTGTTCAGCTTTTCCTGAATGATGCCCGACTGCAAAGAGGCCTCGAACGACAAGGGATCGTCGCTGTACTCAGAGATGACTTTTTGAAAATCCGACAAGGCTTCTTCCCTCTTGTTCAACTGCGATTCGCAAATAGCGGTGTTGTACAAAGACCTTGGTGCCAGCCGGTGTTTGGGATGGTTTTTGTAGATGACGCTGTAGTTGTCCATGGCGTTCTTGAAATCACCCGTCTCGTAATAGGCGGAACCCAGGCTGAACCGACCCTCCAGGGCCAATGGATCTTCGGGGAACTTGGTCAACAGATCCTTAAAAGCGGCGATTGCTTCGGGTTTTTTATCCTGCTTTGATAAAGACGTGGCCATCCAGAAATAGGCGGGTGGTGCCTGCGCGTTGTCGGGATAGTTCAACAAAAACGCTTTGAAGGTCTCGGCGGCTTCAGCGTATTTGTTGTCGTGATAATAAGAATCGGCCAAACGGTACTGGATGTTGGGCGCGAAACTGCTGTTCGGGAATTTTTGAAGGAAATTCTTGGCGACCTGGGCCGCTTCGTCCTTCTGTCCCAACTTTTCTTCCGACCATTGCAGGCCGTAAAGCGCGTCGGGCAAAAGAGCGTGGGCCGGGTAAGTGTCCACGAAACTCTGGTAAACCTCTTTCGAGTCCTTGAAATCCTGGGTATTGAAATAACAGTCGCCCTCCCGTAAACGGGCCTCGGGAGCCAGAGGGTCTTGGGGATAATCCGTTGAAACCTTCGCGAAGAAAGTTTGCGCGTTGTTGAAATCCTTGTCCCCAAAATAGGCCCAGGCCGTCCAATAAAGGAGGCGCGACTGTCTGTCTTTCGCCGCGGATCTTTGGGATAAGGATTTCCAGGTATCGATAGCGCCCTTGAAGTTCTTCTGCCGGTAGGCGCACCAACCCAATTGTTCCTGGGCGTTCAAGGCCTCCGCTTCGCCGGGATTGCCGTCCAAGACCATTTGATAGGTGGACGCGGCTTTGGCGAAGTTGTGAAGGTTGTAATAGCAATCGCCCGCCCGGAAGAGGTTTTCCGCGGCCTGATCCGATCCGGGGGCCTTCTCCACCGCCGACTCGAAAGCGGCGGCGGCATCCTCGTATTTTTCTTTCTGGAATTTCGCCCAGCCGAGGCCTGAATAACATTGCGCGGCCAGGTCGTTGGAGGGTTCGCTTTCCAACGCCTGATGATAAGCCGAGATCGAGTCGTCATAGCGGGACAACTGATAGGCCGACTCAGCGCTTCCCCACAATGCCCGCGCCATGATCTCGCCGGAGGTTTTGGCCGCGGCGGATCTGAACTTTTTGAGCGCGTCCTCAAAATGACCGGCGGCGTATTCACACCATCCCTCCCAATAAACAGCGTCCTCGATCAATTCTTCGGACGCGGGAGAGACGACCTGCTTGTAGACTTTCTTCGCCTCCTCATATTCGCCCTTCAAGTAAAGGTGGCCCGCTCTTAAATAAAGCGCGTTCCAGTAAAGAGCGCTTCGGGGCGAGAACTTTTCCACGGTCGAAAAATGCGAGGCGGCCTTGTCATACTTTTTCTTGGAATAATCGATCCAGCCCAAACCATATTCAAGAAAATCCGCCGGGGTCTTCCCATCCGCCAACAGAAGACCCTGCTCATAGGCTTTCCGCGCGAGGTCTTCTTTTCCCGCGGCGAAGTCCTCGGCTCCCTGACGTACCGCCGCCCAGGGGGCCAGAGGGTTCTTTTCGAAATCCGTGACGATCTTTTTGAAGATAACGGCGGCGTCGGAATGTTTTCCCTGTTTGCCCAGGCACCAGCCCCATCCGTAATAGGCGGCAGCTTCCAGGGGATCGCCGGAATAGGTCGTGGTGAACTGGGAATAGCTCTCGATGGCTTTGGAGTAGTTTTCCAGACGGAACTGGCTTTCCGCCCGCTGGAACTTGGACAGTTTGGCGAGTGTCTTGTCCTGTGATCCATCGGCGATCAGGGAAAAACCTTCCAATGCCTGGGTGTAGTCACCCTGTTGATAAAGGCACCAGGACTTCAGATAGCCGGCTAGGTCGATGTAACGGTATTTCGGATTTTGTTTTTGGATCCTCCCGTACCGCTCGAGGGCCTTGTCGTATCGGCCGAGTTGGTAATCGCATTCCCCTTCCCAGAAATAGAGG
>CAYXYA010000153.1:0-5449 GCA_964469185.1 uncultured bacterium
GTTGGGGTTGGGTCGGCTTGTTGACCGCGATCGCGGTCATCGGCCCTTCAGTGCTCAACGAACCGATTTTCCTGTCTCGGTTCGGGAATAGCCAGGCCACCTGGGGCGAACATGGTTTCGCTCAGATGGAAGTTTCTAAGATCATGATAGCGAACGCTCGAACACATCATTTTATAGTGGACGCGGACGCTTATTCGAACGCGGTCGTTTTTTTAGTTCGGGACTTTACCCCTCGGCCGATGGATCTGTATTTGACCCGGGATATCCCGATCCCTTATCAGGCCACGAAAGATGTCATGCTATTTTTCTCGCCCTGGAGGATCACCGAAGAGCAGCAAAAGAGGATCCGTCATTATTATCCGAACGCGGTTTGGACGCCGTATCGGACGCCATGGAATGAAATTTATTTGAATAGTGTGGATATTCCTTTGAAAGATGTTGTCGCCGCGCAAAAGGGAAAAAAACTCTTGGGTCCGCTGCCTTGATTTGAAAGCGTCTAGAAGTTGCCGCTGAAAATTCGCAGTCCCTTCGGGAGCCGGGTTCCAATGCGGTCTAGGCAAGGCTTCTTAAGAGGTGGTAAGACCCTCGTTTCAAAAGAAATGGTTGTTAGAAACGTTGAAGTATGTAAAATATGGGCTCTGCTCATAGGTTCCATGAATTGATACAAAGGAGATGCCGCGTGACATCTGCTGAACGCAAAGAGGCGATAAGCGCTTATCTCTTTATCGCGCCTTTTATCCTGAGCATGGTTTTTATCGTTGGCGGCCCTATTGTCGCCGCTTTGTTTTTGTCCTTTTGCAAGTGGGATATCCTGACCCCCATCCAATTTGTCGGCCTCGATAACTATAAGGAAATGTTCCTTCAAGACCCCCGGTTTTGGCATTCGCTTTATAACACAGCTTATTTTACGCTCTTGTCGGTTCCCATCGGAATGGTGCTTTCCATCGCCGTTGCGATCTTGATGAATCAAAAGGTCAAGGGAATTTCTTTTTATAGAACGCTTTTTTATCTTCCATCGGTCGTTGGAACGGGGGTGGCGGTCGCTGTCTTGTGGAAATGGATATTTAACGCCGATTCAGGATTGCTCAATTACATAATCTCTTTACTAACGGGTATTCCGATGACCGAGTGTCCCAAATGGTTGGCTAGCGAATTGTGGAGCAAGCCGGCCTTGGTGATCATGAGTTTTTGGGGAGTGGGCGGCGGCATGATCATCTATTTGGCGGGGTTGCAAGGGATCCCGGTAACCTTATATGAAGCTTCCGAAATCGATGGAGCAAGTCGTTGGCAGCAATTGTGGTCTGTGACACTTCCTGGGCTTTCTCCTGTTATTTTTTTCCAGCTGATCATCAGCATCGTGAACTCGTTCCAGATCTTCAATCAAGTTTATGTCATGACCGATGGATTGGGCGGACCCGCGGACTCCACTTTGGTCATGGTCCTCTATATTTATCAAAAAGCTTTCAAATATTACCAGATGGGATATGCCTCGGCTTTGGCTTTGATCTTGTTCTTGGTCATCATGGTGGTCACGTGGATACAGCAAAAGTACTCAAAGTGGGTTTATTACGAAGGCGAATTAAGGAAATAGGGACATACCATGAGTGAAAACACCTTAACCGCTTCTAATGGTTTTTGGGCCAGCAAGAGACGGTCGGAAAGAATAACTAAGACGGTTGTCAGCATTTTTCTTTTTCTCGGCGCGATCGCCATGATGCTCCCTGTGGTTTGGATGATCTCTACCTCGTTCAAGACGCGCGCGGATGTGTTCGCTGTTCCGCCGATTTGGGTCCCAATTCCACTGCATGTGGAAAACTATCCAAACGCATGGAATATCATGGATCCGCAAACGGGCCGAACGATGTTCAGCAGTGAAAGCTGGAATCTTTTTGGCGCGACGATCGATGGCATCAATTTCACCACTTACTTGTATAACACCTTGTTCATTTCCATGCTCGGTTGTTTGGGAACGGTTCTGTCGTCTTCGGTGGTGGCTTTCGCGTTCGCCCGGCTGCGTTTTCCACTTCGTGAGCCGCTTTGGTATATTTGTTTGGCTACCATGATGGTCCCGTCCCAGGTCACGATGATTCCCCAATTCGTTCTATTTAAAACGATAGGTTGGTATGACACTCCCTGGCCTCTCATCGTCCCCTGTTGGTTGGGCGGCGGCGCTTATTATATTTTTCTGATGCGGCAATTTTTCATGAGCATTCCGCATGAGATGGATGAGGCGGCTAAGATCGATGGCTGTTCCAACTTCGGGGTCTTTTGGAGGATTCTCATGCCTCTTTGTAAGCCTGCATTGACCACGGTGGCGGTCTTTTCTTTTGTCGGCAATTGGAACGATTTTTTGAATCCATTGATCTATCTCGACTCGAATAGCAAAAAAACACTGGCCCTGGGTTTGACCAATTTCGTTTCTTTGTATGGACAGGATTATCATTTGTTGATGGCCGCTTCCTTGATCATCTCCATCCCGATCGCGATCATGTTCCTGGTCGGGCAGAGATATTTCATCCAAGGTATCGCTACAACCGGATTGAAATAATCTGGATTAGATCAAAACGCCCTTGTTCTGTTGTTTGGGACAGGGGTTTGCTTTTGCCCTAAGCTTTTCGGAAGTTGATGGAAGCTGAAACGCGGTGTCTCGAGAAGAATGGACGGGATTCCGGGCTAAGTCGCGATGATTTGAAGCTTTTCCACACCCTAACTTCGCCTACCTTTCTTTGTTTTGGATCATTATTTCAGGGATGGGTGTTGATGGTTTTGAACGCCCCCTATTTTTAAGGAGATTAGGAATGACGAGCTCTCTTTCCCCGTTGGGCAAGGAAAAATTTTTCTTCACATCGGAATCCGTTACCGAAGGACATCCCGATAAAGTCGCCGATTTTGTTTCTGACAGTATTTTGGACGCTTGCTTAGCGCAAGACCCTTACAGTCGTGTTGCTTGCGAGACCCTCTTGACCTGCAACTGGGTCGTTGTGGCGGGCGAGATCACCACCAACGCCAATGTCAATTGGCCGGAAGTCATCCGCGGCGCGATCCGTAAGATCGGATACACCGACGCGAAAGCGGGTCTTGACGCGGATACGGCGGGTGTGACGGTCGCGATCAATCGGCAATCACCCGATATCGCGATGGGGGTGGATACGGGCGGCGCGGGCGATCAGGGCATGATGTTCGGGTTTGCCAATCGGGAAACCCCTGAATTGATGCCGCTTCCGATCATGCTGGCTCACCGTTTGGTGGAGAAGCTGGCCCAGGTCCGTAAATCTAAAAAACTCCCTTATTTGCGGCCGGACGGGAAAAGCCAGGTCTCAGTCGAGTATATCGGCGGCAAGCCGGTCCGGGTGGACGCGGTGGTGGTTTCGACCCAGCACGCTCCCATCAGCCAAGCTAAATTGCGTCAGGATGTCATCCGTCACGTCATCCGTCCGATCATTCCCTCTCGTATGATCGACAGCAAAACCAAGATCTTCGTGAATCCAACCGGCCGTTTCGAGATCGGCGGGCCTTTGGGCGATACGGGTTTGACGGGCCGAAAGATCATCGTCGACACCTACGGCGGCTACGGCCGTCACGGCGGCGGGGCTTTTTCGGGCAAGGATCCTTCCAAGGTCGATCGTTCGGCGGCTTACGCTGCTAGGTGGGTCGCGAAAAACATCGTGGCGGCCGGCTTGGCCGACCAGTGTGAGGTTCAGATTTCCTACGCGATCGGCGTGGCTCAGCCGACCAGTGTTTTGGTGAATACCTTCGGCACGGGACGCCTGCCGGAAGAGCAGATCACTCAACTAGTGCGTAAATTCTTCGATCTGACGCCCCGCGGTATCATCAAGTCATTGAAACTGCGCCGTCCGATCTATAAGAAAACTGCCGCTTATGGTCATTTCGGGCGTCATGATAAAGATTTCACGTGGGAAAAGACGGAAAAGGCTGGTTTGCTCCGTAAAGCCGCTAAGCTTCGCTGAGGCGTTTCGAATAACCACCGGGTCCTAGAGACTCGGTGGTTTCATATTTTCAACAGGAGATTTAAATGAAATATCACGTGAAAGATCTGAAATTAGCCCCGAAGGGCAAAGACCGCATTGAATGGGCCGAACGAAGCATGCCGGTTCTTCGTCTCATCAAGACCCGTTTCAAAAAAGAGAAGCCTTTGAAAGGCATCCGCATGGCGGCCTGCCTGCATGTCACGACCGAAACCGCTAATTTGCTCATCACTTTGAAGGCTGGTGGCGCGGATGTTTACGCCTGCGCTTCCAATCCTTTGTCCACGCAGGATGACGTGGCGGCGGCGTTGGTCAAGGTTTACGGTATCCCGACCTTCTCCATCAAAGGGGAAGACCGCAAGACTTACTATAAACATCTTTATGCGGCCTTGGACGCCCACCCGAACATCACGATGGATGACGGCGCCGACTTGGTTTCCGAACTTCATTCAGCCCGCGCTTCCCAGGCTTCCGAGATCATCGGCTCCACCGAAGAAACGACGACGGGCGTCATCCGCCTTCGCGCCATGGAAAAAGACGGCATCTTGAAATTTCCGGTGGTCGCGGTGAACGACGCCAAGACCAAGCACTTGTTCGACAACCGCTATGGAACAGGCCAATCCACGATGGACGGCATCATCCGCGCCACCAACGTACTGGTCGCGGGAGCGGTCGTGGTTGTTTCCGGTTACGGCTGGTGCGGCCGAGGTGTCGCCATGAGGGCGAAGGGTTTGGGCGGCAGGGTCATCGTCACGGAGATCGATCCCATGAAGGCGCTGGAGGCGGTCATGGATGGTTTTGACGTGATGCCTATCGCGAAGGCCGCCTTGATCGGCGACGTGTTCGTGACTTTGACGGGCGACATCCATGTCATCCGCAGGGAGCATTTCGCCAAGATGAAGGATGGCGCGATCATCGCCAACTCAGGTCATTTCAACGTGGAATTGGACTTGGACGGTTTGAAGAAGATTTCGAAGAAGATCCGTAATATCCGAGACTTCGTTCAGGAATACACCCTGCGAAATGGCCGCAAGATCTTCGTGTTGGGCGAAGGCCGCTTGATCAATCTGGCTGCCGCCGAAGGACACCCGGCTTCCGTCATGGATATGAGTTTTGCCAACCAGGCTTTGGGCGCCGAATATGTGGTGAACAACCACAAAACCCTTCGCCGCAAGGTTTATTCCATCCCGACCGATATCGATAATGAGATCGCCCGCTTGAAGTTAAAGGCTTTGGGCATTCCCATCGATATCCTCACCGCCGAGCAGAACCATTACCTGTCATCCTGGGAAATGGGGACTTAAAGAGGCTGAAAAAAAGGCGCGGACCCTCGCGGGTTCGCGCTTTTTTTATTTTTGGGGTAATGGGTTATGGGATCTCGCCCATGAGGCGGTTGGGCAGGATCTCCGATTTTTTACTGCCCGGGGTGACCCAGTAGAGGTTGAAAATCCCATTCCAGTCCT
>CAYXYA010000154.1:0-5408 GCA_964469185.1 uncultured bacterium
GGAAATTCTCTGGTTTGACATACTTATAAGTGTGCCGGTTCAAGATGGCCGTGGGAGAGCTCAACAATAAGAGATCCGCCGCGGCAACATTGTAGGGTTCCGGTTGGAAGGACGCGGGTTTGGGCAACTCCAGCTCCGCGTCAGGAAGGAGCGCGCCCGCCGTCACTGTGAAGGTACAGTCTTTATCGGCCTCAAGCGTGAACACGCATCGGCCTTCACGGCCGGAGCTGGCCGTCAAGGTTTTTTCCCAAGACACTTTCTTGTCCGCGTCGATGTTGTCGAGGATCCTGCGGCTGGCCCAAAAATCCATCGTAACATCCAGCTGTTCACCCTGGTCCAAATGGAGTTTGGCCGTCCATTCCTTGGCGCTAGTCCTATTCAGGGAGAGGGAAACCTTGGCCACCCCCACACAAAGACGTTTGGCTTCGAAGGCTTGTTGGTTTTCGGGCAAGTGAGGCGCGAAAACAACTTTCCTATTTCCCGCGTCCGGGGAAAAACCCGAAAGATATTCGAGCACCGATTCGGTGTTCAGTCCTCCTTCCCAGGGGCGTATCCGCCCGCTGGTTCCCACGCCCAATGCCGGGGGATTCCAGGGATGGTATTTTCCGTCGTACATTTCCGCGAAATCCCCGGAAGGCGAGGCGGTTTTTAACACCAGTGGATAGATCTTATCGGCCCAAGGCAACCGCGCTTTACAAAAGTCGTAAAGGAGCTGGCCCGGATTCATCCCGACGAAAAAATCGACGGTAGGGGTCGTCTTCCAAAACCCATCTTTGCGGCCCAAGAACGGGTAAGCGTTGACGAAAGCGCGAACGGCTTTGGCGGAAGTATCCGATGTTTCTCCCAAGGGATCTAGATCGTTGCGGGCATAACCGCACCAAAAAGGGTTCAACAGAATGTTGGCGAACGGCGCGTTGTAGAGCGGGCCTAAAAGGGACTGTCCAGGCTCCCAATAACCGGATCGGTCGTTCCAGTAAGTTTCCTCGGTTTTGGCCCTGACCCGGGCGGCCAGCTTCTTCAGTTCGGAAACATCCTTATCCATTTCCAGATATTTACCCAAGTACGCCAAGTGGTCCGCCGCGGAGACAAGCTCGAAACTGGAATCGGTGGCGAAGGCGAAGGTGGAAAGGTAGTAATTCGGGAACGGTACATAGTGGAAAATGCGGTTTTCCAAGCACCAAAGATAAGTCTCGTCGCGATGGAAAAAATACTTGTCGTCCACATTGACTTGGCCGAAGACGCAGCGATTCAAATAGGACCAACGCTCCCGAATAGAATCGATGTCGCCCGTGCTCAGGTAATACCACCAATATTGGAGAACGATCCAATTAGGCGTCTCCGCGTGTTCGACATGGATATTGGAAAGGTTCTTGTGACGATAATTCAGCGGATAATCCACCCGGACGCTGTTGGGTAAATATCCCATCGTGGAGGCGACGCCATAAAAGAAGTCCATGGCCCGTCGGGCTTCGGGAATATGTCCCGTTTTCAAGAACCAGCGGATGGGACCGTTATTATCCCGGATCCAGGCGTAGGAATAACCGATCAAAGGGGAAAAACTGCCCGAGCTGCATTGCTGGCTTTTGAAGATCATAGACTCGATCTCGAATAGATCCACGATTTTGGGGTCTCCGGCGAAGGTCGTTCCCTTTTCGAACCAGTTCTCGTAATAAGCGCGGGTCTGATCCAACAAAGCGAGAGGGGCCTTCTTCCTCAGGTCACTGGTTTGAGCCTGATTCTCCTCTGAGGTATCCGCCGCCTGGAGAAAGAAAGCCGCCCAAGCTTCCTCGCCGGGTTGGATCTTAGGAAAGCTGTAATGAAGCGTGTCGTCCCAAACCCGGGCGTTCTTACCGTTGAAAGCGGCGAGGCGCCATACCTTGCGTTTTTTTCCATGGGCGGTCGGCAGGTAAACGACCAGGTCATTCCCTTCCACTTTTTTCCGCAAGTGGACGTTCCAGTCGGCTTGGATCTTGAGCGCCACATCCAAGTCGGCTTCCGCGCGTTTACCGGTATTTGTGACATGCACCAGCCGGATCAATACCGCGGGGTTATCCCAGTGGTCCTCCTGGCTAGTAACAGGCGCGAAATCAAAAGTTTCGACGGTCAGGTCCTTCCCCTCAGCGCGGACGGAAACCACACCCGATCGTTTCACCCAGCCGATCTTTTGCGTCGGCGTCGAAATATCCAATCCCGCCCTCGTAACGCTCATGCGTAACCCGCCCAGTTCGGGCGCTTGATAGGACGCGCCGTAAATGTTGGACCAGCTCCAAAGCGGACTGGAAAGCCCTATGAGCGCGAAAGTTTTGCCGTTCCCTACGCAATAGGCTCCCATCTTGTTGGCTTCCGCCGTCTGGCGGTCTTCGTCGAAGGTCTCGTTCCAGGAGTAAAGCTCCGAGAGCCAAGGTCTGTCCTTTAATACCTGGATACCCGATCTTTCCCACGAACGGATGGAAGCGGTCGGCGTGACGGCGGAAGGCGACAGGTTCTGGCTCTGGACGCGGGTAGCGTTGAGCGTGACCAGGACCGCCATGAATAGGATGGCCTTATTTTGGAACGTTCTCGTCACGGCTGATCTTGTCCTTTGCTTTCTGTGTCTTCAGCCGAGGGAACGGATGGGGAGGACTGGACCACCTCATAGCAATAAACTTTTTCCTGATACGACACTGGCTTGAGCCGATACTGAGTGAAGAAAGCTTTCAAGTGTCCCTTGGGGAGGCCCATTTCCCCCTCCAACTGTTCTCGACCGCCGTCGATATCGTTCACCGCTTCCGTCAAAACCCAAACTTTATGATGACTTTTCCAGGTTTTCTTGATCATGTCGGAAAGATCCGTCCAGGGATCCGTTTTTCCGTGTGCGTGGCCCGCTTTTACTTTTGGTTTCGAAACAGCTTCCTGTCGTTGCACGGACGTGTATTTTCTCAGAAAGGTGTAAAGGCTCAGGTATCCGCGCTTTTGGAATCGGTCGAGGTAGTAATGAACATTGTTGATGCCGTCCAAGATCAATAGATCGTCCGCTCCGACATTCGATTCGATGGCTCCCAGGAGTATCTTGAAGTTGTAAGCGTTGCCGATGGACTTCGCCGAGCTTCCCTGGATGTTATAGAGGAACAAAAGAACGATGAGCGCGGTCCAAACACCCGTCGTGACCATCCGATTGGCAAAACGAAGGACTCCGTTCTTCCATCGACCCGTCAGGTCGGATGCCAGCAGTCCCATGAGGACCCAACAAGGGATCGTCGAGGAAACCCAGAACTCGATGTTCCACGGTTCCCACCAGATGAAAAAGGGCACGAAGGCGGCGATCCAGAGGATAGAAACCCAAAGGGCCTGGCGATGGCGGCTCCAGTGATATCCGGATCGCAACAGAAGCAGGACCAAAAGAACGAGAACGGTGTATTGAAAGATCGTCGTGGCCGCCCCGAAAGTGAGACTCTCGCCGATGGTCTTCGCGGACGGAATGCTGGCCAGGAAAGCCCGCATCATGGCGGATTCCCCGCGTTCAAATCCGGACGCCTTGAAATAACCTCCCCACCGTCCTTCGTGAAAATAAGATGAGGCCCACCAAAGAAAATCATGAAAATTTTTCCGATAGTAAATGTATCGCCCGACAAAAGCGTAAGCGGAGAGAACACCGATACTCAACGCTGTCAGGTAATAAAAACTAGTTCTCAGGCGTTCCCAGAAAGTCTTTTCACGGAGGAGGAGTATGCCTCCCAAAAAAGCGGGGATCAAAAGCAGATTGGTTTGGTGGCCCAGGACCGCGAAGGCGTGCGCGAATCCGACTGCCCAGCCGAACATCGGCGGCTTGTTCTTTTGATAGGTCAGGACATACCAGGCAAACAGCGGAGTCACCGTGGCGAAAATACGCACTCCTGGAATAGTGGAGAAATACCAGTAGCTATGGGAGAAAGCCATTCCAGCGGCCGACAAGGCAGCGATCAAGCGATCATCGGTTTCCCGAACAAGGAGATGAAAGACGATCAATACACCCAATGCGCCGGTCATGATGTCCAAGAATTGCAGGGCCACCAATCCGTCCCAAAAGGCGCCGTGTTCCCTTCCCCAAACGAAGAAGAGTTTTCCCATATAGGTATAGATCAGGTGATGAGGATGGAAGAATACCCAGAGGGGCACATTCTCTTTTTCGACCTGCGCCGAAAAGGCAAGCCCATCCAAAGTGTAATTGAAAGGAAGATGCGAAAGGTAGGTGTAAAGACAAACTATCAACAGGCCAAAACCCAGCAGGAGGGTTGTCGCCATTTTTCCAAAATCGCGCATTACATTTCCTTTGATCGAAACCGTCTTCCCGGTCGAGATAAGAACGGATCACATTTACGGATGAAAATGTTTAAACGAACTCTCTCTCGTAAAACAGGATGATATATCAATATCCCTGATTTGTTACTTTTTATCGAATACAAGGATCGAGACTTTATCCGCGCGTCCGTTGGAATCCACGACAGAAACCCTCCATTTTCCGGGTGCGGGATTTAGAAAGAGCGATTTATCGGGTTTGCCTTGCCCGATGAACTCGTCGTTCAAGAACCAATACACCTCCGACACATCGGGCCCCGCCTGAACCGTCAGGACGATCCTCTGCTGATCCACGGGAACACCTCTTTGCATTTCATAGCGGCCCCGTTCTTTCGGCGAGATGATCCGAGGTTTAAAGAGGGAGAGGAAATGTCCGCAATCCGGATTGTGAGGCGGCACAGGGTCGAACTTTTTTCCGTGGCTTCTCAAATAGCGCGTCACATCCGGCGGCCATATCTCGAATATCTTGCCCGAATATTCCTCCGGTTTGCCCGTCATACAATAGTTGCAAACCGTTTTCATATCCTTTTTTCGGACCCAAATCCGCCGATGGACCTGGCACGCATGAGGGTCGCTGACGCCCGGAATAAAATAATCATCGATGACATCGCGGCAGAATTCACCCGCGGGTTGGCCGGATGAGGCGCAAACCTTGCGGATCTGGACGCCCGGGGGTCGCTGGAACCAGGAGTCAGTGGCCCGGGTGATCTGATTGAAAAAGTCGATCATGATCGGAGCTGCGCTGTTGTGGCCGATCAGTGCGGGAGAACCCGAGTTATCAGCGTTCCCCAACCATACGCCGACGGTGTAATCTGGGTTGTACCCCAGACACCATGCGTCTCGGTGTCCGAACGACGTGCCAGTTTTAAAAGCGATCTTGCCGCGGGTAGGGGAGAATTCCCACGACGCGGGCAGGTCGGTCCTTTGAACTTTAGCCAGCATGTCCGAAATAAGAAAGCATGTTTCAGCGGTAAGAAGTTCCTTTCCTTTATCTGCGGTATTTTCCGCCTCGTCCTCGAAAAAGCGCAAAGACTTCATGCGCCCGCCGTTGGCTAGGGCCGCGTAAAGCCGGGCCATTTCCTCCAACGTCATGG
>CAYXYA010000155.1:0-5387 GCA_964469185.1 uncultured bacterium
ACCCGCGCCCCCGAAGGAAATGACAAGTGCGTTGGTCCCGTCACCAGCATCACCTCAGCGCCCCGGTTCAAAGCCGCCTGGACCATGGCATAACCCATCTTCCCGCTGGAATGATTGCTGATGAACCTGACCGGATCGATGGATTCCACGGTGGGGCCCGCGGTGACCAGGACTTTCTTGCCTTTCCACCTGCCAAAATTATTGAAGTAGCTCTCAACTTGAAGCGCTATTTCCTCCGGCTCCGCGAATCGTCCGTCTCCCACTTCTCCGCAGGCCAAATGCCCGCTGTCAGGACCCAAAAATCGAACGCCTCTTTTTAAAAGTTCTTTCTTGTTTTGAACGACCGCGGGGTGGTTCCACATCTTCACGTTCATCGCCGGCGCGGTCCAGAGGGGACAAACCGCGTAAAGACAGAGGGTGGAAAGCAGGTCGTCCGCCAGCCCGTAAGCCAACTTCGCCAAAATGTCCGCGGTAGCCGGAGCCACGAGGATAAGGTCCGCCGACTTGGCGTACTCGATATGAGGAACGACCGCCAGGGGATGGGTGCCGCTGGGAGTGCCGGGAGCGATCGGCGTGGCGCCTTTGAAAAGGCTGGTCCAAACTTTGGAGCCTGAGGCTTTTTCCAATTGTTTTTGGGGGACGAGACGAGAACCCGCTTCGGTCAGTACGACTTTGACTTCCGCGAAGGACGTTAAGCGGCGGACCAGATCGACGGCTTTATAGGCCGCCACGCTTCCGGTGACGCCTAAAAGAACTCTGGGTTTCTGACGGCTTGGGATCATAGGATTCGACTCGAGGGTTAAACAAGGACCGAAGACCGTCTGTTAAATTGGTTTTTTCAGTCTTTGTCTTTGGATTTCTTTTTCGGAGCGACAGGAAAATTGGTATAAGTCACTTTTCCGATCATGAACTCGTTCAAGGCCTGCAGGACGACCTTTTCCGTGTCGACGGTCAGGTTATGTTTCTCCGCGCGATCCAACAATTGGCGGGCGCGTTTGGACGCGGCCAAGACCGACATGTACTTGTTCTCGATGGATTCCATCGTCTGGACTTTCTTCTCTTCGCTCATGAACTTCTCCTCAAAAGTGGGTTCACCTTGGCTACAGGGAAGCAGGATTATACTCAAGAACCCGCGAATTCGTAACGACAAAACCAAACAAGAGGACCCGCAAGGACCGCAAAACGATTATTTTCAGGCCAAATCGATGTTCCGGCTTAACGGCCGCTCTTCCTGCGGGCCCGAGCGATGATCCGGTTCACGTCAGCGATCGCCATTTTCAACCGGTCGTTCACGACTTGATGGTCATATCGACGGCCTTCTTTGATCTCCCAACGGGCGTCCGCCTGGCGGACTTTCAAGGTTTTCGCGTCCTCGCTCCGGCGGAGCAGAAGACGCTCTTTCAGGATCTTTAGACTGGGAGGCTTCACGAAGATCAAGACCGACCGGGGGATTTTGCGCTTGACCGTTCTTCCGCCCTGGACATCGATCACGAAAAGCACGTCTTTTCCCTTTTTCAACTGTTGATCGACCCATTGGCGGGGCGTCCCGTAAAAATTGCGGTGGACCCTGGCCCATTCCAGAAAAGATCTTTTGGAGATCAGGGACTTGAACTTCTTGGGAGTGATGAAAAAATAATCCCTCCCGTTCTTCTCACCCAGACGCGGCTTGCGGGTCGTGCAGGAGATGGAACGGACGATATTCTTGTTTTTTCTCAACAGAGCGTGCGCGATGGTCGTCTTCCCTCCGCCCGAAGGCGAGGACAATACGATCAGTAATCCTTCCCTTTTTTTCATTTCCCCACTCCATTGGCTGTCATTACTGCGGCAAAAGTTAGGAATTAGGAGTTAGAAGTTATCTTAAACTCCTCACTTCGAACTCCGAACTTCTAACTTTTTTTCATTCGATGTTTTGTATCTGTTCCCGGATCTGTTCTAAAAGTTCTTTCAACCGCACGACGCTTTGGGCCATTTTGGAATCGGCGGATTTTGAACCCACCGTGTTCGCCTCGCGGTTCATTTCCTGGATCAAAAAATCCAGCTTGCGTCCCACGCTCCCCTTTTCCTTCAAGGTTTCCTGAAGCGCGACCAAATGGCTGTCCAACCTCGTCAGCTCCTCGGCGATATCATGCCGCTGGATCGTTACGCTTTCCTCGGTCGCCAGGCGCATTTGATCGATCAAGGGTTCGGGCAAGAACTCGGAGACCCTCTCACGGAAAGCCTTCACCTTGTCGGCGACGACCAGCTTTTGCCTGTGCCGGATCTGTTGAACGACCTGGGAAATGTCTTTCGCCTTTTCCAGCATGTCCTTGCCCAACCGGGCGCCCTCGGACTGGCGCATCTTCTCGAGCGCGCGAAGCGCTTCCTGGACCGCTTCTACCACGGCTTTTTTCTGGTCCTGTTCCTGGCGTTCTTCCTCCACAACCTGGAGAACGTCGGGCAGCCTCAATAAATTCTCCATCGAAAGTTCGCCCTTGAGTTTGAACTTAGCGGCGGCCTTTTTGGACGCCTTGAGATACTCATTGATCAAAGGCTCATTGAGTTGGACGGTTTTCTCGCGCGCCTGCGAAAGGTCCTTCAGGAACAGGTCGACTTTTCCGCGGGTGACCGCGGCGAGGATCAACTCGCGGATATCCGGCTCTAGGAATTGGAATGAGGAAGGCAGTTTCGGGGAGATGTCGTGGAATTTGTGATTGACCGTCTTGATCTCCGCCACCACCTGAACGGATTTCGATTGTCCCGAACCCCGCCCAAAACCAGTCATGCTTCGCATAATGCCCCCGAAATAGAGAGATGCTAAGAAGTGGAAAACGTCATGTTACCACGGAAAACGAAAGCTATTATTCCTTATCAAGTGAAGCGGCGATCTTCCAAGCCCCTTCTTTTTTGGTCAGCTTGAAATTCTTCTCGAACTTTTGGGGTTTGGCCTCGCTCTTATCTTTACGGATGAGCGTGTAGGACGCCGTGGCGTAATCCCCGTTGATCACCAATCCTGAAAGTTGGACTTGGAGTTCGAAACTCTTGGGGTTGCCAGCGGTCACCTGCGCGTACCAGGCGTCCCATTTCCCCTTATCGGGATACATCTCGTCGAAAAAAGTCCCAATCCGTCCGGCCGACCGGCTTTCCAGCGCCTTGCCAAAAGCCGCCGTAACGTGTTGAAGCTCATAGCGCCCCACCGAGATGCCGCGGGTCCCGATCGGTAAATACCAGGTGATCTGACTCAAGGAAGCTTCGATGGCCTTAAAAAGTATTTTTCCATTTTCCGTATCCGCCGCGGCTTTGGGCAGGGACGCGCGCGCGACGATCAACAGATCGTCTTTGGGCAGGGCGCACTCCTCCTCTACCCATTCGATATTCTTGCCGTCCCTTATGTGAAAGATCATCATCACCCAGTTCTCGGGACCGGTAGTTTTCCACTCGCGCGACGGATCCTTCTTGAGGGTTTTAAATTGGTGGTTCTTCAAGTCGAGTTCCACAACCTCGCTCCAGGCGCTTTCGAAGAATTTTTGGGAAGAATCCTTCATTTGGACCGAGACTCGCACAAGCATCGCTCGCGTAGGGTCTAAAAAGCGAACCACCTCGTCCACTTCCTGTTCCGCCGAAAGAGGCACATAGATCCATTTCGGGGGCACCGGAAAACCAAAACCATAATCTACCTGCACGAACTGCCCGTTGATGACGCCGCCATCCACTGTGGGCGGCAAAGGCATGTCTTTCTCAGCTATCTTTCCCTTGGCCTTGCAACCCAAAGAAACAACGAGAGCGAGAGAAACCACCCAGATGCCGAGGCTCCAAGAATTTTTCGGTTGATGGCTGAAGTTCATGGAACCGGAACTTTGCTGAGGATCTGCGATATCACGCTGTCCGTCGTCAAGTTCTGGGCCTCGGCCTCATAAGTCAGGATCAAGCGGTGGCGCATGACATCGGGTGCCAAAGCCTTAACATCCTCCGGTGAGGCATAACCCCTGCCCGCCAGGAAAGCCCTGGCCTTGGCCGCGACCGTCAAACCGATGGAGGCTCTGGGGCTGGCGCCATACTCAATGAGAGACGTGAGTTTATCCAACCCGTAATTTTTCGGCGTCCGGGTGGCCGTCACCAGGTGCACGATGTAGTCTTTCAAAGTTTCGCTCACATAAATACTGTCCACCGTCTTTTGAGCCTTGAGGATGGACTGCGCGGAAAGGACCTCACCGACACGGACCGGGGCGCCGCCCGTCATCCGGCTGATGATCTCTTTCTCATCCTTGAAACTCGGGTAACCCACGTGGATCTTCATGAAGAAACGGTCTACCTGAGCTTCCGGCAAGGGATAGGTTCCCTCATGCTCGATGGGGTTTTGCGTCGCCATCACGAAAAAAGGCTCGTCCAGTTTGAAGGTGTCGGACCCGATGGTCACCTGGTGTTCCTGCATCGCTTCCAACAAAGCTGACTGCACCTTGGCCGGAGCGCGGTTGATCTCATCGGTCAGAACCAGGTTCGCGAAGATGGGACCCTTCTGCGTCTTGAAATCCCCTTTGGCGGGCATATAGATGCGGGTCCCGAGCAGGTCCGCAGGTAAAAGATCGGGCGTGAATTGGATACGGCTGAAAGAAACACCGAGAGCGTCCGCCAGGGTCTTAATCGCGAGTGTTTTCGCCAAACCGGGCAGACCCTCCAAAAGCAGATGTCCCCGTCCCAGAAGTCCCAGAAGAAGGCGCTCGATGAGGTCTTCCTGACCCACGATGACTTTTTGGACCTCGACGCGGACCTTCTGGAACTGCTCGCTGAGCCTTTGGGCTTCCTGCGTCAACTCTTCCGTTTGTGAGGCCATCTTTCTCTCCTTCGATCCAGCTTAATTTTTGTTGATCTTCGGCAGCAGCGCCAAGCAGGCGGTCCGCAAAGAGTCCCTGCCCGTCAAATTCCCATCAGCGTAAAGGACCCGATCGCAGGTCTTGAGGCATTTCTCCGCCGCGCCATTCTCATCCGCCGATAATTTCCGCTTCTCCAGCTCTTTCAATATCTCCTCCGTCGTGAAATCAACAGCTGAAAAACCATACCGGTATTGGAGGCATTCCCGCACCAGGTTCGAAAGACCCAAGCAAAATTGTTCAGCGGGCAGGTCATCATTGAGTTTTTTCCAAGCCGCCCTGAGTTCGGCGGCTTTCCCAGGAGACACGATCTTCGCGGGCATTTGTTTCCATTTACGGCGCTGGCGCAGGAAGAAGCCGATGATCAAGATCAGGACCGCCGACCAAAGGATGAACTTGATCCACGAAAATTCAGGAGGCAGTCCTTTGATCGCCCTGAGATCATCAGGTGAAGTTCCCGCGGGAGAAGCCGGGTTGGCCGCCGGCGGTTCCGCCTTCTTTTTCCCGAAAAATGAGAAGCCGGTCTTTTCGACGACCGTCACA
>CAYXYA010000156.1:0-5359 GCA_964469185.1 uncultured bacterium
GGTGATCTTAGCCCCGGTTTCCTTGACGCGTAACTCGAGGTTGGTCACCGTTTGCTCGAAAACTTGGGTCATATCCACCCACTCGAAGGGATTCGCCCGGCTTTGGACCCGTGAATAATCCAGAAGGACGTTGATGAGCAATTGCATGCGTTTGGCCCCGTCCATGGCGAATCCGATGTATTCCTGGGCGTCCTTGTCGAGTTTGTCCTTGTAACGGGTCGCAAGCAATTGAACGTAACTGGAGACCATTCGGAGGGGCTCCTGAAGATCATGGGAAGCGATATTGGCGAATTGCTGAAGTTCGCTGTTGGAACGCAGAAGGTCCTCGACTTTTCTGCGTTCGGTGATGTCCCGGATGATGCCGCCAAAGTAAGTTTGGTTTTCCACCTTCCAGGTCGAGAGGGTGAGCTCCAAGGGAAATTCATCACCATTTTTCCGCAGTCCCTCCAATTCGATCGTTTTACCGATCAGGCGCGGCTCGCCCGTTTCGAATAGACGCCGCATGCCCGCGATATGAGCTTCTCGGTACTTGACCGACATGATGTTTGTTAGACGTTGTCCGATCATTTCGGACTCGTCATAACCGAAGATCTCAATGGCTCCTTTGTTCCAGGAAAGGATGCGGCTGTGGTCGTCGGCGATGATGATCGCGTTAGGGTTGGACTGGACCACCGACCGGAAGCGCAGTTCCGATTCCCGAATAACCCTTTCCGTTTCACGCCGCTTCGTAATATCCCGGATCGCGGCTGAAACAAGGATCCCTTCTTCCGTTTTAAACGGGCTTAAGCTGATCTCTACCGGGAATTCCGTGCCATCTTTCCGTAAGCCGTAAAGTTCCAATGCGGAACCCATCGGACGCGCCTTGGGGTCGGCAAAAAAACCGCCGCAGTGGCCTGGATGCTGGTCACGAAATCGTTTTGGTATCAAAAGTTCGATCTCTTGACCCAATAATTCCGCCCGTGGAAAACCGAAAAGCTTCTCACTTTGAGTGTTCACCAGAACGATCTTGCCGGATTGGTTCACGATGACGATGGCATCCGGCGCTGATTCCAGAAGGCCTCGGAATTTGGCCTCGGACCCGCGTAGGGTTTCCTCGGCCTTTTGCGCCCTTTTTAGACCTTCGTCGGTCATCCGGCGTTCCGAAACCGCGGCTGACAGCGCCAGACAGGTGATGGTGATGACACCCATGAAAAGCTGAAGCGTCAAAAGCCGTTCGTTGGGCGGGATCTGCATTTGAGCGCCGCTGAACTTCAGGGTGTCATCGAGCGCGAGGGCGGCGAGCAGGAACGTGCCGGAGGTGGCGGCCCGCGCGTCGAACCGGAAGGCGATCCATATCAAGGGCGGGATGCAAAGGAATTTAAGCGTGTGGGAGTGGATATCAGTGAAGATCCATGGCATGAAGACCAGTTTTTCAGTTATGACCAAGAGCGCGAAAGGTGGTAGGGCCCGCAAGACGCGTTGAAGGGATATTTGGGGTTGATTGGCCCAGGCGAGCAGGAAGGGGGTGATGATGAGGGCGCCGGAAAGGTCTCCCATCCACCAGGTCAGGGCGATGTCGAAAAATTTCGGCCAGGGTGCGAACCCGCCCAGGCACAGGGAAGTGACGCCGATAGCCGGGCTGATGGTGGTGGCGAGGATTTCCACGAAAGCAAACCATAAAATATTGTTGGCATAGTCGATCGAACGGCGTCCGTTCGCCAAGCGTGTCACTAAAAGAGCGCCGCCGACGCCTTCGAGGGTGTTTCCCACGCCGATGGCGATGGAGGTTCCGAAAGAACCCGCGTTGGTAAGGTTGGCGAGGAAGGCGCCTAAAAAGACCGCTGGCCAGTATCTTGTTCCCAGGATCAGGAAAGCCGCCAAGACGATGCCGGTGGGCGGCCAAACCGCGGTGGCGCTGGCGTTCACAAACGCCAGCGTCAAACCCAGTTTGGCGGAAACGAAATAAGCTGCGAAAAGAAGTAAGGCTTTGAGGATGGTCGACCAAGAGGGTCGCTTCAGAACGAGGTCCATTAGGCCTGCCTAACTTTGTTCCGGGAGATCCGGCGGGGAATTAAGAAACCTGAACTTAGGCTCATTATATATCGGACGGCGGAGGGGATTGTGACGGGATTTATATTTTTTACTCTTTTTCGAAATGGAAGCGGTAGATGCTAAAGGTTGCATCCCTCTTTGCAAAGGGGGTAAAAGAATCATTTCTTCAAACAAAAGGAGTTAAGTAAATAATTCCTACGCGTGCTATCTGAGTTTGATCTTTTGGAGCCAGAAGTCCTCGATGTATTTCACGATGACGGCGAAGTGGTTCATGTCCATCGGTTTCACAATATGGAAGCTGGCGTGGTCGTGGTAAGTGGCGGCTACGTCCTCGCTGTTTTGCGAGGACGTTAAAATGATGACGGGGATATGCTCGAGCCGCTGGTCGTTCTTGATCGCGTGCAAAACTTCTCTGCCGTCCAATCTCGGTAAATTGAGGTCCAGGAGAATGAGGTCGGGTTCGCCCCGCTTCGAGAAATTTTCCGCGTCGTGAAGCATGTCCAGCGCTTTTTCGCCGTCCCGGGCTAATGTCCAATGGATGGGAAACTTCGAGATCTTCATGATCTCTTTCATGAGAAGGACGTCCCCGGGATTATCCTCGACCAAGAGAAGCTCAATGGGTCTGCTCTTGACCTTAACGCGGGTAGTCATGCCGGTCCTCCTTTTGGTCTTGTCCTGCCGTTGACATATTATTGAGAGAAATGATCGGCGCCGATAAATAAATCAAGGGTGGAGGGGCGATTTTGATCCTAATTTAAATTGGGGGTGAAAATAGGTTTTGGGTCCTTAAAATCCCTCGGAGAAAAATCCCGGGACTTATAATCGACTTGTTTATGAGTCGGATGTCCACGCAAGATTTCGTTGTCCCGGACCCAAGCGATACCCAATCCGATCCCGCCATTCAAATCGAAGTGCTCTTTGGAGGTTTCATGACGCCTCAAGAAGCCGCTTACAAGACCCAATCCCGCGAGATCGATGCGTTGGACATCAGCCAATTACTCGAGGCGATGACGGCTTTGAAGAAGGGCGATTTTTCCGTCCGTCTTCCATTGGATTGGACCGGCACTTCGGGAAAGATCGCCGATATATTCAATTACGTCGTCGAGATGAACGAGCGGATGGCCAAAGAATTGGAACGCCTGCGTCAAGCCGTCGCCAAAGAAGGAAAGATCAATCAACGGGCCTCGTTGGGAGAGTTCGAGGGTTCCTGGTCCCAAATGATCGAGTCGGTGAACACGCTCATCGATGAACTAGTCCGTCCTACCAGCGAAATGTCCCGTGTCATCGGCGCCGTGGCCAAAGGCGACCTTTCCCAGGAAGCGGCAGTGGAAGTGGGAGGCAGGGCGTTGGAAGGTGAGTTCCTCCAGACCGCCCGGACCATCAACACAATGGTGGACCAACTCCGGTCCTTCGCTTCCGAGGTCACCCGCGTCGCCCGTGAGGTGGGAACGGAAGGGAAGTTGGGTGGCCAGGCCCAGGTGAAGGGTGTTTCCGGGGTTTGGAAAGACCTGACGGACAACGTCAATCTCATGGCGACCAATCTGACCGACCAGGTTCGTAACATCGCCAAAGTCGTCAGTTCGGTGGCGAGCGGGGATCTGAAGCAAAGCCTTCGGGTCGTGGCGAAGGGCGAGATCGCGACCTTGGCCGATACCATCAATGGCATGATCGACACCCTGGCCACATTCGCGGCCCAGGTGACTACCGTGGCCAGGGAAGTGGGTGTGGAAGGCCGGTTGGGCGGCCAGGCCAATGTTCCAGGCGCCGCGGGAACCTGGAAAGACCTGACGGACAACGTCAACCAATTGGCGGCTAACTTGACCACCCAGGTACGTGCCATCGCGGAAGTGGCCACGGCCGTGACCAAGGGCGACCTGACCCGGTCCATTCGCGTCGACGCCAGCGGTGAGGTGGAAACATTGAAAGATACGATCAATCAAATGATCGCGAACCTCCGCGGCACGACGGAGAAAAACGCCGAACAGGACTGGCTCAAGACCAACCTGGCGCGGTTCACCCGCATGTTGCAGGGTCAGAGAGATCTGCAAACGGTCGCCAAAGCCATCCTTTCGGAATTGAGCCAAGTCGTGGCGGCTCAACATGGTACTTTCTACATTGCCGATTCCAGGGAGCCTGGCGAGACCCGCCTCAGGCTTCTTTCGAGTTTCGCTTACCGTCCGCGGCCCGAGTTGGCGAAAGAATTCGCTTTGGGTGAGGGACTCGTGGGTGAGTGCGCCCAGGAAAAGACGCGTCTCTTCTTGAACCATGTGCCGACCAATTACATCCGCATCAGTTCGGGCTTGGGCGAGGCCACTCCCTTGAATATCGTCGTACTCCCGGTGCTTTTTGAGGGTCAGATCAAGGGTGTGTTGGAACTCGCTTCCTTCGAGGCCTTCAATGCGACCCATTTGGCCTTCCTGGAGCAATTGATGGAAAGTATCGGGATCGTCATCAACACCCTGGAAGCCAATCTACGTACGGAAACACTTCTCAAAAATCTGCAGAGCCAGCAGGAAGAACTGCAAAAAACCAATCAGGAACTGGAGGAAAAGGCCGACCAGTTGGCGCTCACTTCCAAGTACAAGTCCGAGTTCCTTTCCAATATGTCGCACGAACTTCGGACCCCGTTGAACAGTATGCTGATCCTTTCCCAGCAATTGGCCGAAGATTCCAAGAGCCTGACGCCCAAACAGGTCGAATACGCCCGCACGATCCACGCTTCGGGCGGGGACCTCCTGCTTTTGATCAACGATATCCTCGACTTGGCCAAGGTGGAATCGGGAACCATGACGCTGGATGTGGACAACGTCCCGTTCGGCGAGGTGAGCGAACATATGGAAAGGTTGTTCCGGCACGTGGCCGAGGGCAAGGGCCTCAACTTCAATGTCGACTTCGGAACCGAGCTGGAAGACCAGATTCGTACCGACGTGAAACGCCTGGAGCAGATATTGAGGAACCTGCTTTCCAACGCCTTCAAGTTCACCGAAAAGGGGCAAGTCACGATGAAAGTGGCGCCGGCCACCAGCGGTTGGAGTCCCGACCATCCGATCTTGAGCAAAGCGGAAGAAGTCATCGCCTTCTCGGTCACCGACACGGGAATAGGCATTCCCGAGGAAAAGCAAAAGATCATTTTCGAGGCTTTCCAGCAGGCGGAAAGCGGCACCAGTCGCAAATACGGGGGAACGGGTCTGGGGCTTTCCATCAGCCGCGAATTGGCCAACCTTTTAGGGGGCCAGTTGACCATCGCTACCAGCCGCCCCGGCAAGGGCAGCACCTTCGTGCTTTATTTGCCGAAGAATTTCATTCCCGTTAGACCGGTCCTGACGGG
>CAYXYA010000157.1:0-5322 GCA_964469185.1 uncultured bacterium
TTCTGCTGGTTCCGGTGAAGCCTTCAATCAAGGTGTCGCGCTTTACCAGCAAAAACAATACGCGGGTGCGGTGTCTTCCTTTCAACAAGCGGCCCAGCAAAATCCCAGGGATTCCAAAGCCTACTATTATTTAGGCCTTTCCCAACTCGCGACGGGTGATAAGAAGAACGCTGCTTTGTCATTGAGCATTTCGAACAAACTGAGTCCTAATCCCTCAGTCGAGGCTTATGTCAATCAGTTGAAATCAGGCCTTTCAGCTGACGATCAACAATGGGTCAATGGACAAGTCGCTGCGTCAGTTGGTTCCACGTCAACTGGAGGGGGTTCTTTAGCCCCCAAAACGTTTGGTATCCGCCTTGAACCGGGATTATCTTTGGTCAGCTTGGTAGATTTTGATACGCATGCCACTACTCTTCAAGCCGCGACATCACAATTGCAATCATTCGATCCCACTGCTACTGATGCGGGAGCTGTCCCGCAAGGCGCGATGAACATTGGACTTGAACCGGTCATGAGTTTAGGAAGTGGTTTAGAAATTGGACTGCCGTTGGCTATGTTCCCCGTTGGTACTGTAACCGACGCTATTTCTGATTCTAGTGGTTCTCTTTATTCCGATTCCTACGCCATTAGCGCTTTTTCAGTTGGGGTGAACTTGAGGTACTTTTTGATGAAAAGTGAGTTTCAACCTTTTATCGCGGCCGGAGGGTTAGTGATGCCGATCAGCATTGCTTACAGTCTTACCACTTCGGGCTACAGCACAACGGGTTCTTTTTCGGCAATGGCTATCGGTGGGCAGGCTCAAGTAGGGGTGGATTGGCATTTGGGTGATATGTTTGTCGTTTCCCCCTTCGTCGGGTATCAGGTCGCTTCGGCCACTCCTTTCACGGGAAGCTTCACAACAACCTCCGGCGGAACAACGACGAGCTATTCAGGAAAATTAGGAATGGAACCTATCAGCACTCTTGGGAGCGCTATTAATGCCGAATCCGATAGCTCCACGCCGCCAACGGGTTCCCGCCCTTTACAAATGGATTTGGGCGGGATCAAAGCTGGAATCCAGCTTTCGGCGTTCTTTTAAGGCGAAATGGAGCCAATGATATAATTCGTTGCTGTCGATTTGGTTAGAAAGGTTGGTTATGAACATCCGTTTTAAATCACTCCTAATTTTGGTTCCGTTACTTGCCCTGCCTTTGGCCTGCCAAAAAAGTTATACCCTCGCGCCTACATCTGTCGCTACACCCACGCCAGGTCCTAGCCACCCTTATTTATTACAATGGGGGACAAGTGGTGCTGGTAATGCTCAATTTAACCATCCGGCTCATTTGGCCGTTAATGGTAGTGGAAACGTGTACGTAGCAGATTCGAACAATGATCGTATTCAAGAATTTACATCTACGGGAAGTTACATAACCCAATGGGGAAGTTATTATGATGTGAGTTTAAGCGGCCCTGGTGGTAATGGACAATTTCTCGGTCCCATTGGATTGGCTTTGGATGGAATTGGAAATGTTTATGTAGCTGATTATTTCAATGGAAGAGTTCAGAAGTTTACATCTACAGGTGCTTATATAATTCAGTGGGGTACACAAGGATCTGGCGCAGGACAATATTACAATCTTTGCGGAATTGCGATTGATGGGAGTGGGAATGTTTATGTGGCGGATTTTAACGATCGTATACAAATATCCACCTCTTCTGGAAGTTACATAACGATGTGGGGTACATCTGGGACTGGAGTCGGGCAATTTGGAGGTCCGGTAGGCCTAGCGTTGGATGGGAGTGGGAATGTTTACGTGGGTGATCAAGGGAACAATCGCATTCAAAAATATAATTCAAGTGGAACTTATATAACGGAATGGGGAAGTGCCGGTTCAGGTAATAGCCAATTTAATAGCATTAGCCAGGTAGCAGTGGATGGAAGTGGAAACGTTTATGTAGCTGATTCAGGGAATAATCGAATCCAAGAATTTACTTCAAATGGTGCGTATATAACCCAATGGGGGGGCTCTGGCAGTGGTAATGGCCAATTTAATATTCCTGAAGGTGTGGCGGTAGATAGCAGTGGGAATGTTTATGTATCTGATACGTTTAATAATCGTATTCAAAAATTCGGACCTTAATGTGATTATGAGACTCTTTTTAATTTGCCCTATTTCCCTTGCGGTGAAAGGCTTCCTGCCTTAACTTAAAGGCAATGATGATTCAGGCTTTTCATCTCACCAAAGCAGGTCCCTCAGGCGTGGCTATCCTCCAAGACGCCTATTTTTCCGTCCCCGAAGGTTCTTTCACCGTCATCTTGGGAGAAAATCCCCTCGCCACCTCCACTCTTTTTAAGGTGTTGGCGGGAGAATCAAGACCCGACTCCGGAACCTTGCGGGTCGATCACCGCGATATTTACGGCCTCTCCTCCTCAGAAAGACGCCGCTGGTTGTTGGAAGTGGGCATAATTTTTCCTGACTTGAAATTATTTTCGGAAAAGATGGTGGAGGAAAATATCCTCTTTATCCTCCACGCTAAGGGCGTATCAAGCGCGGGTCAAAGCGGCGCCATTTTGAAACTCCTTTCCAAGGCGGGGATGGGTGATAAGCTGAAAGTCAAAACGGCGGACTTGACCTTGAGTGAGCGGCAAATGGTCTTGGTTTTGAGGGCCATGATCTTCAGACCCCGGTTGCTTTTGGCCGAGGACCCTTTCCGAGGGGTGGAAGCCGGCGCGCTCGCGACTTTAACCCGGTTTTTTGCGGAACTCAATAAGACCGGGACGACCATCGTGCTTTCGACGAAGCAGACGGCTTTTTGGGAAGAAACTAAAAAAATCAGGGAAGGCCTGTCCCTCCAGTGGGTGAAGCTGGAAGACGGGAAGATCCATCCTTTGGAGGAGAAAGTCTCGTGAACTTCATTTCCCGATTCCTGTTCGTCATCAAAGACGGATTCTTACAGGTGTTCCGCGCCCGGGGACTATCCACGGCGGTCATCATGATCGTGGCCGCGACTCTCATCCAGCTTTCCCTTTTCCTGGGCATTTCACGTGTGCTCGATCACGCTTTATCAACGGCGAGCGAAAAGTTCGAGATGGCGGTATTCCTTTCGTCCTCGGCGTCCCCGGCCGACATCAAACGTATTCAAGACGCGCTTACTGCCGACAATCGGGTGGCTTCGGTCAAACTGGTGACGAAAGAGACGGCGCTTCAAGAATTCCGCAAGGACCCTGAGATCGACCAGATGATCAAAGCCCTGGAGGAAAACCCTCTGACCGATTCTTTCAGCGTCATTCTCAAAAAAGAGGACGCGGGTCAAGTGGACGCGATCGTCGCCCAGCTAAAAAAAGATCCCAAAGTGGAAGATGTCAGTTACGGCAAGGGAGAATGGGAAACAGTTTCGAACCTAACCCGCGTTCTGCGTTGGGTGGGTTTGATGATCGGCGGGTTCGTATTTCTTACCGCGCTCTTCATCGTCTCCAATACCCTGACCCTGGCCCTCTGGGCCCGCCGGGAAGATATGGTCACGATGGCCCGCATGGGGGCGCCGGTTTGGATGAGATGGGGCCCTTATCTTTGGGAAGGGATCTTCCAGGGATTCTTTGGTTCGGTCTTAGTGGTTTTGTTCTTCGAGGCGGTCCGTCATGGGGCTGGACTGGCCCTGCAGAAATACGGCGGGTTCGACGTTTTGGTCAATCTCCCGACCCGTGATTGGTGGAATCTTTATTTTACCCTGATGGTCTTGGGAGTCATTTTGGGCGTGCTCGGCGCTTTTTGGGCCCTGCAAAAAAAATGGGTGAAAGAACTGCTGTGACCTTTCGCTTTTTCTTTTTGCTTCTAACCATTCTCGTTTTTCTGAGCGCGCCCCCGTCTTCCTTCGCCAAAGACACTCCCACGCCCAGCGCCAAGCAGATCAAACAAAACCTTCTCAAGAATAAAAAGGGTTTGGCGGACATCCAGAAAAAATTAAAAGACGCAAAACGAAGACAGAGCCAGGACAAGATCAAAGAGAAACAGGTGTTGAGTCACTTGCAAAAGGTGGACCAGACCCTCAATAAGCTCCGCCGTGAAAAAGAGATCAACACCCAGGATCTGCAAGAAACCCGCACCCGTAGCGCTCAATTACAGCAGGAGATCAAAAGCAAGAAAGTCGAGCTGGCTCAAAGCCGGCAGCTGCTCAAACAGCGCCTGAGCGACTTGTACCGTATGTCCTTCCGCAGACCCTTTTGGGGCGGGCTGCTGAACGCGGAAAGTTTCTCCGATCTGGCCCGTAAACTGAAATTCGAGCTGCTTTTGGCCAAGATCAATGAAAGGATCCTCTCACAAACACTGCAAGACGAGGCGAGGCTGAAAAAAAATTCCGCCCTGTGGACGGGAGAAGAAAAAAGACGCCAGCGCATCCTGGCGTCCTTGAGCCATCAGGAAAAGAATTACTCCAAAGAACGGAAGAACCGGACGGTTTTTTTGACGGCGATCCGCCGCCAGCAGGACCTTCGTGAGCAAACCATCGAAGACTTGAGCGAGGCGTCCCATAAGCTTCAGGGTAAAGTCTCTTTGCTATTAAAACAGGCGAAGGAATCTAAAAAGAAACAAGTTTATGTCGCGACAGGAAAAGGGTTGAAAGTGAGCCGGGGAAAAATTCCGTGGCCCGTTTCGGGAAAGATCATTTCCTTTTTCGGCAAGAATAAGAGCCCGGAATTCAATGTGGTGGTTGATAATTCGGGTATCCAGATCCAGGCGCCGCAGGGAACACCGTTCAGGGCTGTGTCCAGCGGCACGGTTCGATTCGCTGACTGGTTCAAGGGTTATGGAAAACTAGTGATTTTAGACCATGGGCAGGGGTATTATTCTCTCTACGCGCAAGCCTCTGAATTGAACGTTTCGGAAGGCCAAACGGTGGCCGCGGGACAGATCTTGGGAGCTGTGGGCGACACCGGATCGCTGGTGGGGAACAGTCTTTACTTTGAGATCCGTAAGAATGGCGTACCGCAGGATCCCCTTCACTGGTTGAAATACCGCCACTAAAATTATCGATCAAGTTTTTGGAGGAAGTTATGGAACGTCGTCCCTCGTTATTGACCACCGCTTTATTGTTGGCGGTCTTGTCTTTTCTTAGTTTTGCCGCAGGAGCAGCCACCCAACCCTCGACCCACGCGAAGATCAGCAACGAAGATGTCTATAAATACCTGAATCCATTCGTTGACGCCCTTGCCATCATCCGCGAGAAGTATGTGGACGTCGATAAGACCGATCCCAAGATCCTCATCTACGGCGCTTTGCAGGGTATGGTCAACACCCTGGATCCTTTCAGCCAATTTATGGATCCGGACGCTTACAGGGACCTGAT
>CAYXYA010000158.1:0-5322 GCA_964469185.1 uncultured bacterium
TTTTTAAAGACTTAAAGACTTTAAAACCCCCGACCTTCTCCAACGAAGACCCCGATCAAAAGCCGGATCGGATCCTTGAAAACCGAGCGAAAGGGCCCCACTGGGGGATGGGTGGAGCGAGCTAGATGTTTGATACGGAGTTATCCCAAATAGGTGACGGATGGCGGTCTGAGTGGAGAAGGTCGAAAAAGAAAAAAGCACTAAACGGAACATTACGAGGGAATTAAGTAAGTAATTCCCGAGCTTGATAGGCGGACAAAACAGACGGTCTTATTTGGCTGAAGTAACAGGAGTGGATAAAGGTTTCAGCTTCGCTTCCAACTGATCGATCTTTTCCTGGATGGCCTTGCTGTCTTTGTCCTGGGCCAGGGACTTTAAATGGGATTCCTCAGCCGTTTGCAAAAAGACTTTCGATTGCCATTGGGAAAAAGCCAGCTTGCGTTTTTCGACCGCTAATTGAAGCTCAAGATCGGCTTTTTCTTTTTGGATTTTCGCCGCGGCCTTCACCGCCTTCGCGGCCTTGACCCATTTCTGGTAAGCCCGCTTGGCCCTTTTTTCGTAGAGCGTCACTTCGAGACGGGTCTTATCCCAGGATTCCTTCAGCTTTTGAATATCCTCTTTCATCTCGTCCAGCTTTTGACCAACGACATCAACGTCAGTAGAACTGGCCGGAGCGAGAGCGGTTTTGGCGGAAGCAAAACCGACGGAACAGACCAAGATGAGCAAAAAGCTAAGTCTTTTTTTCATCTTTATTCTCCTTTGTTATTGCGAGGAATGCCTTTTACTTATACTTACTCACCATCGCGGTAAATTCATCCTCCGTCAGAACTTTCACACCTAATTCTTTTGCCTTTTTAAGCTTGGAGCCTGCCGCCTCACCCGCGACCACATAGGATGTGAGTTTCGAAACCGAACCGGACGCTTTGGCGCCGAGCTTTTTGGCCCTATCCTCCGCTTCTTTACGGCTGTAACCCTTCAACTCACCAGTAAAGACAAAGGTCTGTCCCAGGAAAGGCTGTTCTCCCGAAGGCTCTTCTTCCTTGAGCCGTTTGACGTTCACGCCGCCTTTTTCCAACTTTTTGAGGATCTTAAGATTGGCCGCCTTCTCAAAGAAAACCACGATGGAATGGGCCACAATGGGGCCGATGCCGTCGATGGCTGTCAGTTCTTCTTCCGAGGCTTTTCCCACAACCCAGAGGTCTTTATATCGGGTCGCCAGGATTTCCGCCACATTGACCCCCACGTGTCTGATACCCAGCCCGAAGAGGAGCCGGCCCAGAGTGCGCTTGCGGCTTTCCTCGATCTGACCGATGAGGTTTTGAGCGGACTTTTCACCTTTTTTTTCTAATTCGGCTACGTCGCCTTGTTTGAGTTCATAAAGATCGGCGTAATCACGAATAAGTTTTCCATTGATAAGCTGTTTGACGACCGCGGGCCCCGCGCCGCGGATATCCAACGCGTCCCGTCCGCAAAAGTGCTCGATCCGTCGTTCTACCTGGGCCTCACAGGCGGCGTTCTCGCAGCGCCAGGCGACCTCTCCCTCTTCCCGTTCCAGTTTGGAATCACAGATCGGGCAAGTGGAAGGCATTTTGAAAACCTTCTCATTTCCCTTCCGCTTTTCCGGCAGGGATTGAAGCACTTTGGGAATGACCAACCCGCCCTTTTCAACGATGACCCTGTCTCCCACCCGGAGATCCTTGCGTTTGATCTCGTCCTCGTTATGAAGCGTGGCGCGGCTAACGGTTGTACCTTCCAATAGGACTGGTTCCAATTCCGCCACCGGCGTGATGGCGCCCGTACGTCCCACCTGCAAAGTGATGGCCTTGAGGGTGGTTTCGGCTTTTTGGGCGGCGAACTTGAAAGCGATGGCCCAGCGGGGGATCTTGGACGTCGTTCCCAACTTTTCCCGCTGACCGAGGTCGTTCACTTTGAGAACCACACCGTCGCAATCGAACCCTATGGTCCCGCGCTTGGCCTGATAGGCCTCGCAATAGTCGTGGACCTCGTCGATATCGCGGCATAGACGGTAATGGGCGTCTTCGGGAAACCCCATTTTTTTGAGCCACTCCAGGCTTTCAGCTTGCGTCTCGAATGGCAGTTTGCTCGGGGAAAAAACATAATAAAGGAGGATATGAAGGGGTTTCTTGGCTGATTCATTCGGGTCGATGGTTTTGAGAGTACCGGAAGCCGTGTTGCGGGGGTTCGCGAAGAGCGGAAGCTCGGCTTCTTCCCTTTCAGCGTTGATGGCCTCGAAATCCTTGAGGGTAAAAAAAACTTCGCCGCGGATCTCGACCCGGTCGGGAACGGAACCTTTCAAGCGGGAGGGCAGGCCGGGGATGTTTCGAACGTTCTCCAGGACATCATCACCCTTCTCCCCGTCGCCCCGCGTAAGGGCGTGGGTCAACTGCCCCTTCTCGTAAACCAACTCGATGCTGACACCGTCGATCTTCAACTCGCAGACATATTCATATTTGGCACCCGCCAATCCCTTTTGGACCCTCTCATCGAATTCCTTCAATTCTTCCAGAGAATAGGTGTTGTCAAGAGAAAGCATGGGCAGGCGGTGGGGCAAGGTCTTGAAATGTTTGCTGGTGACCGCGTCCCTCACCTTTTGAGTGGGCGAGTCTTTGGTCTTAAGAGAAGGATAGGTCTCTTCCAGGTCCTTGAGTTCCCGGTAAAGACGGTCGTACTCAAAGTCTGAGACCTCAGGGGCGGCCTCATCGTAATATTTTTGGTCGTGATGACGGATGGTCTCGCGCAGGACTTTCGCGCGGTTTTGGGCTTCGGACGGGATCGATTCGCGTTTCATTATTTACCCGTTCTCAACCTTTGAGCGAGGTACTCGGGCAGGCCGGCTTCAATGGTTTTTCGCGCGGTCGTTTCAAGGTCATAATCCAGGCGGCGAATGGCGATCTTTTTCGTGTTGGAATCGTAAAGGACATAACAGGTCTTGGGAATGCCGTCCCGGGGCTGGCCCACGCTGCCCACGTTCACCAGATAGCGGCAGTCTTGTTTCAACGTGTACTCTGGGGACTCGATCATCGTCACGGTCCCGTCGGGCTTTTGCTCGGCGATGTAAGGCTTGTGCACGTGGCCAAAAAAACAGATGAAACTGTGGAAATAACGGAAATTCTTTTCCAAGTCCTCCTGTTTCGATAAGTAGTGCCATTCCTCGCTTTGGAAGGGAGAGGAATGGACCAGTTGGATCTCCCCCACTTCCTCATGAAGCCGCAAACTTTTCAAAAAATCAACGTGCTTGGGTTTGAGGTGCTTGCGCGTCCAGCGGATGGCTTCCGCGGCCGGTCCGTTGAATTTTTCCGTGGAGAGCTGGCCGATCGCGGCGGCGTCATGGTTGCCGATGACCGATTTCCAGCAGTTGAGGGACTCGATGAGGTCGAGGGTTTCGTTAGGATTGGCGTAATAACCGACAAAGTCGCCCAGACAGATGAATTCCTCGGCGCCCTCGGCCTTCATGGCCTGGGCGACTGTCGTCATGGCTTCCAAATTGCTATGAACATCAGAAAAGATGCCGTATCGCATGTTGTCTCCCGAACGGAAGGACTCGACTAAGTCTATTTTAGCATGAGGGCCAATGGCCCGTTAGCGGACTTTCTTTTGAAGGAGGTAGCTCAGGATTTTCAGGCGGTTTTCTTGGTTTTCGTTGTAAACCCAGAATTTTTGAAGTTCAGGAAAATATTTGGACTTTTGGTTGAGCTGACAGGCCGTATCGCCGTTCGGCAGTTTCTCCGTGGAAATCAAGCCTATTTTCAGGAGCTTTGCGACCGGTTTTTCGACTTCCACCTCGGTACGGCCCAAAAGTTGGGCGGCTTGGGCGGGAGAGTTGATCCCCTCGCTTTTTTTCGAGCAAAAGATCAACAGATCCCACATCACAAAAGAATCGATGACCTCATCAATAAAGGCCTTAATGTCGCTTTGGATCTCGATTTCCACTTCAAAAAACCCCGCTTCAGTTAGATCTTCTGTTTATTCAGTTTGTCCAAAATGCCGTTCACGAACTTGCTCGATTCATCCGTGCTGTACCGTTTCACGATCTCGATCGCCTCGTTGATGGCGACCGACTTCGGGATCTCGGAGTCGAAAAGGATCTCATAAGTCGCCAAACGTAAAATATTCCGATCCACCGCCGCCATGCGGGAAAGATCCCAATTTTCGGCCAGACTTCTTAAGTTTTGGTCGATATCCGGAAGCCGATCCCAGGTGTTCTTTACCATCTTTAAAGCCATCACCTTGGCCATTTCAGGGGCGCTTGCCTGGGGCAGGAAATTCTCTTCCATGTCCTTCATCTTGACCGTTCCCATATCCATCTGGAACAGCATTTGAAGCGCTAATTCGCGTGAACGCCGTTTGAGTCCCATACCGAGCCCCTTACTGGATCTGATCCAAGACCGTCAGGGTCTCTAAAAGATGAAGGGCCGCTTCAGCCCCTTTGTTATCGCTTTTCTCGCCCGCACGGGCCAAAGCCTGGTCCAATGATGCCGTGGTCAGTATCCCGAAGGCAACCGGTAATCCGGTTTTTTCGGTTAAACGTCTAACAGCAGCCGCCACTTCATGTGCAATATATTCATGATGACTGGTCTCGCCCTGGATGATCGTGCCGAGGACAATGACTCCCTGGAACCTTCCCGTCTTGACCATCCGGGCCGCGGTCACCGGGATCTCCCACGCGCCCGGCACCCAGGCCACCTCGATATTCTTTTCGTTCACGCCTCGGGCGGTCAAAGTTTCCAACGCCCCCTTCAACAATCGCTGTCCGATCAGGTCATTGAAACGACTGACTACGACCGCGATGCGGTACTTCGCGCCTTCGGGTTTTCCCTCATAAGTTTTAACGGCCATTTCTATCCTCTTTTTGAAATGAATTTTAAAGGAACGACGGGGGCCGCGCGGCGAAAACCAGCGGCCATTCTATGCTTCAATACGGTTTCGGCTCCACTTTTTTGCTTAAAAAATGTCCCAATTTCAAACGTTTGGTATCGAGATACTTGGCATTAATGGCGTTGGGAGGGATCTCGATCGAAACCCGCTCGACAACATTCAAACCGTAACCTTCCAAACCCACGATCTTTTTAGGGTTATTGGTCAAGAGTCGGATCTCTTTGATGCCCAGGTCCACGAGGATCTGGGCTCCGATACCGTAATCCCGGAGGTCCGCCGGGAATCCCAGTTTTTCGTTGGCCTCGACCGTGTCCATGCCTTGGTCCTGCAACTGATAGGCCCGCAATTTATTAAGAAGCCCGATGCCCCTGCCCTCCTGGCGCATGTACAGGACGACTCCCCGGCCTTCCCTTTCAATCTGGCTCA
>CAYXYA010000159.1:0-5308 GCA_964469185.1 uncultured bacterium
TCGATATCGAATCGATGCGTGGAAGGCCGTTCGAACCCTGACAGGATGCTGTAAGCGCAGGGTACCACGAAGAGGGTCAGGAGGGTGGAAACCAGAAGCCCTCCGATGATGGCGATGGCCATAGGTTGGCGAAGTTCCGCCCCCGGGCCGAAGGCGAAAGCCGCTGGAAGAGCCCCGGCGACCGTGGCGAAGGAGGTCATCAAGATCGGCCTGAGGCGAACGGGACAGGCGGCCATAAGAGCTTTGGTCACGCCCAGACCGGCGGCGCGCCGTTGATTGGTGAAATCCACCAGCATGATGGAATTCTTCTTCACCAAACCCAGCAGGAGGATCAGGCCGATCATGCTGTACATGTTGAGGGATTGGTCGAAGAGCCAGAGGGAGCCGAAGGCCCCCGTGATGGAAAAGGGAAGCGCCAACAGGATGGTGATCGGATGGACAAAGCTATTGAATTGGCTGGCGAGGACCATGTAAGCCACGATGATCCCCAATAACATGGTGATCCAGAGTTGTTTTCCTGTCTGGGAGTTCGATTTAGAGGAACCGCTGAGAGCGGCGTGATATCCCTCGGGCAGCACCTCCTTGGCGATCTTCATCGATTCATCCAGCGCCTGCTGTCCCGTCGCTCCGAGGGCGGTGTTGGCGTAAAAATAAACCGCCCGGTTCCGGTCGTCGCGGGTGATCTGTTGAAGTGTGGCAACCTGTTTCAAATCCGCTACAGATGAGATGGGGATCAACTCTCCGTGGTTGTTGCGGATGTGGAGGTTGTTGATGTCGGCGGGTTTGAGTCTTTGTTCCAGCGGGACGCGGATGAAGATATTGTTCTGGTGCCCCGACTCATGGTAATAAGAGCTTTGGAAGGTATAGCCGCCCATCATGGTCCCGATGACGCTGCCCAGGTCGTCCATGTTGACGCCGTGAAGGATCGCTCTTCCCCGATCGGGAATGACCTGGATCTCAGGCTGTCCGGTCAGATAATTGTTATCCACATCCGCTAAAAGAGAGCTGGCTTTCATGCGTTTCTTGATCTCGTCAGCGTAATCCGCCAGCTTGTCCCACTCGGGTCCGGTGATGATGAATTCCGCGGCGTAACCCCGCCCGGTCGACATCCCGCGCTGTGACAGGTCCTGCATCGATACCTGCAAGCCGGGTGAGACATCTTTCAAAGCCTTTCGGCAAACCTGCATGAATTCAGCCTGGGTCAGACGCTGGGTCGAGAAGATGCGCAAGAATTTCGACACCCAGCGCAAAGGACCGGTGGGTTCGATCTTTTCCTTGGGGTCGGCCGCGGGTCTTTCCTTTATGGGCTTCATGGTCAGGAACATAAGGGCTGTGTTGGAGGCGTTACCCCCGAATCCGCCGACCGCGACGTAGAGATTCTTGATCTCCTTGCGTTCCTTGAGAATGGCCTCGCATTGTAAGGTCACTTCGTCGGTGTGCTGAATGGAATAATCCACCGGCAGTTTCAAGTTGATGATAAAGACGCTTTGATCGGTGGAAGGCACCATCTCTTTCTTGACCACGGTAGCCAAACCCAGCGAGCTGACGAAAATGATCAGAGCGCCCAATACGACCCGCCACTTATGTTCGAGGCACCAACTCAGGAGTCGAGTATTTGAAATCGTTAGACGGGCGAACTGGGCCGTGACGAAGTGAGCGAACCCTTTTTCCTCGTTGGCAACATGCACGAACTGGGAACAGCGCATGGGCGTCAGGGTAATGGCTTCCAGAAGGGAGATCATCACCGCGCCCGAGATGGTGACGCCGAACTGGAAGAAGAATTTTCCGATGATTCCCTGCATGAAGGCGATGGGCAGGAAGATGGCGACGATGGCGATGGAAGTGGCTATGGCGGCGAAAGTGATCTCGCGCGCCCCCTTGAGCGCCGCTTCCACCATGTTCTCCCCTTTTTCCTGATGCCGCACGATGTTCTCCAACACCATGATGGCGTCGTCCACCACTACCCCGATGGAAATGGAAATGGCCAAAAGAGTGAAGGTGTTGAGCGTGAAACCGAAGAAATACATGACGATGAAGGTTCCAAAAAGGGAGGTGGGGATGGCTAGGAAAACGTTGAAAGTGGACGACCAGCTTCCCAGGAATAGGTAACAGACCAGTCCGGTCAGGAAGGCCGCGAGGAGTATGGTGATCTCCAGGTCGAAGACGTTGTCTTTCACGAAGGCCGTGGTGTCGAAATTCACCTGGATGTGATAACCCTCGGGGATCTCCTTGAGGACTTCGTTCATCCTGGTCTTCACGGCATCGGCCACTTCCACCGCGTTGTACCCGCTCTGCATCACGATCCCTAAGCCTACCGAGGGGACACCGTTCATACGGGAAATGCGCGTGATGGTCGCCAAACCGTCCTCGATCTTTGCCACATCCTTGAGTTTGGTCGTCATGTAGTTGGGGGCGCCGCCGCGGAACAAGATGGGAAGTTCTTTGAAGGAATCGATCGTATAAGCCTCGCCCATGGAGCGTATGTCGTATTGAGTTTTATCCGTTTCCATGGATCCCGCGGGAACCTCGGCGTGTTGGTGAGAGATGGTGTTGATGATGTCATCGGCCGTCAGTTGACGGGCGTTCAGTTTTTTGTTATCCACGATGATGTTGACCTGGCGGTTGACAAAGCCTCCCAGGAAAACATTGGCGACGCCCGGCAAGTTCGTGAAGCGGTCCTTAACGTGGTCGCGCACGAAAACCATCATGTCTTTCACGGTCCAGGGGGCGTCGGCGGTGACCGCGAGCCAGAGGATGGGCGAGCTGTTGGTATTGAATTTGCGAACGATGGGCGGATTGATGTTCTGCGGAAGCTGGCGTTGGGCCTGGAACACAGCGGTCTGCACATCCTGGACCGCCAAATCTACGTTCCGATCGATATCCATCTGGACCGAAATGCTGACATTACCCTCGGAGCAGGTCGTCTGTACTTCCTGTACGCCTTCCACGCCCAACACCGCATCTTCCACGGGGTCCGCCACGTCCGTTTCCATGATGGAGGGGGACGCGTTGGGGAGATTGATAGAGACGTTCACGACTGGGAAATCCACATCCGGCATCTGGGAGACGCCCATGCGGGCAAAGCAGATGATCCCAAAAAGAATGAATCCCGCCATGAGCATCCAAGCGAAGACCGGGTTCTTGATGGAGATGTCGGAAAGGGTCATCGTTTACTCGCTTTTCTCATTCGACTTTTTCATTTTAGGCAGTTCGCCCGTAGCGACGCCCAACCAGAGCCAACTCATCAGGGCCTGATAATGGGCGTGATTGTAGTTGCTCTTGGCATTCTGGAGCTGGGTGAGGGATTGAAGGACGTCCAGATTGGTATTGAGGGCGAGCTTACGGTCCCTTTCCACCGCCGCGTAATCTTTTTGCGCCGCGTTCAGCGCTTTGTCATAAGCGCTGACTTGCCGCAGGGAACTGGCGAGACTTTGGTAGGCTTCCCGAATGTCCTGGTGGGCCTGACGGCGAGCGAGCGTGTATTGCATCTCCGCCTGACGTTTTTTGGACGCGGCCGACCGCTCGTGCGCCAGGATGGCACCACCCTCGAATAAAGGGAGGGAAGCGACCAATTGAAAATTCCAATTCGGGGTCGGACTGCCTCCGTCCTGTTGGAGGAAATATTGGCCTTGAAAGGCGAGGGACGGCAGGTGTTCTCCATGAGCCTGCAGGAGTTGGGCATCGGCCAGGGCGATCCCGGATCTCGCCGCTAAAACATCGGAGCGGTCGTCCGCCCGCGCTTCGACTTCGTTGAGGGAAAAAGCCGACGGGACCGCCGATTCCTCGGAGATCAGGGGTTGGTCCGGCTTTAGATCGGCCAACACCGCCAAGCTTTCACGAGCCTGGGCAAGCTGGTTCTGGGCGTTTTCCAAGTCCGCGTTGATCTGCGCTAACTGGGCTTCCACGTTCAAAACGTCGCTGTCACGGGACCGTCCAATGGTTTTCCATTTCTGTTCTTGTTTGAGCGTTTCCTCCGTGAGCTTCAGGATCTCCTGTTTCGATTGAAGGGTGTCCTGGGCCTGCAGAGCGCCATAAAAAGCTCGGGCTACGGCCAATAAAAGATCTCGGGCTTCCTGTCGGTGTAAGTGACGGGTTTGGTCCAGAAGCGCTCCCGCGCCCTGAATGGCCGCGACCTGATCCAACCCGGTCAAGAGGGTCTCGGTTCCCGAGACATAGATCGTATTTCCGAGAGGAGTGAAAAGGGAATTCGAAGAGCCAAAGACATAATCGTTGGACTGCCAGCTTCTTCGGTCGTTCAAAAAGATATGGGGCAGGATGGAGGCGATGGCCTGCTGGTTTTGGGCGTCTGCCTGCTCGATATCCTCGTATTTACTCGCTAAACTTTCGGTCCGCTCAACCGCCAGGGTGTAAACGTCCCAGAGGTTCAGGATGTTTTTCTTGGCGGCATTTTGCGCGTCACTGGAGGTAAGGCCGGTGACATCCTGGATGGGTTTTTCGATCTTGTTGTCGCCGATCTTGATCGGGGCCTCGGCGCAACCCGCCAGAACGAGGCCTATCGCGATGGAATAAACATAGAAAAAGTTTCGATTCACCAGCGCGCTCCTAAAATTTTTAATTTCAGATGGTCAAGAACCCGACAAGTGTTGAAAGTATACCGTCCATCGGGAAACCATTGAAAGTCCCTCTTTTTCGATATAATGCCGTCTCATTCCATGTTCGGGAGCGGTTTCCGTGAAGATACCTTTGACGTTCCAAGAAAAAAAGGTGTTGGGGTTCCTATCGTTCTTGTCGCTGCTCGGATGGATCACCCTTTGGATCCGGGGTTGACCAATTTGAAATTCTCCCGAAAACTCATCTTTAGTTTGGGATTTCTCATCCTGGCGGACTTCGTTGCCGCCGCGGGTATCGAGATCCGACGGGATGTTCCCTCGACCTATCTTTACCCCGCGAGCGGGTTCCTGCCATTCAACATCCACCGAGGTACCCAGACCATGTTGACCCTTATGCTTCCGGGCGCGTTCTTCGACAATCCGCAAGGCGTGGCCTGCGCCCTACTCAAAGCCGATCACCACGCGAACGATCCCAATAACGATGTGGTGGTGACGATCGTGGGTGTGAACTCGGACGCGGGTGAGATCGTTTATAACGTGGGTTTGAGAGCCCTGAAGCGTTTCGGTTCCACCGGTAAAGGCAAGGGGGAATTCTTGAATCCCATGGGCGCGGCCATCGATCCTGACGGAGATGTGGCGGTAGCGGACACAGGGAACCACCGGATCGTCCTGCTCAAGCATGACAGTTTACGGTTGAGCTGGGTGAAGGCGTTGGGCAAACAAGGAAAAGGTCTGGG
>CAYXYA010000160.1:0-5305 GCA_964469185.1 uncultured bacterium
GTTACTTTCTCCTTGCGGGTATTTCTGTAGCTCTTTTGCTAATTGGTTGTTTCTTTGTGACCTTGGTTTTGGGTTTTACTCGTCGGAAATATTTTATATATCGCTGGATGATTCTTCCCGTTTATTGCTTGGTGATCCTTATTGGATTGAGAATTCCACATCATCTTGCTTTTGTGATCAGAGATTATGAATTTAGGGAACGAATCAATGATTATGAAGTTGTGGTGGATGATATTAAGAGTGGAAGAATAAAATGCGCTACGGATCAATTGCGTGAAATTGATAGAGCGAGTGTTAAAGGTATTCCGGATACGGTTATAGATATCACGGCTTGTCGGTGCAGAGATGGCGGTGTGGTTGTAATGTTCGTTACTTCTGAATTGCGCACCTATGAGGGGTTTGTGTTCAAGGACCCCGGTAAAAAAAGTAATTGTGAAAACGTTGTTCCAAAGCAGTATTCGCTGGTTCTGGTTGTGAATAATTGGTACACATTTTCAAACTGACGATTACCTATCAGTACAACGGGCACTGCGGGTTACTGCAGGATTACTGCTGACTACTGCGGAATATTCCGCAGTAACCTCTAAAACTCCTTAAAAACAGCCCAAAATTTACTGCGGAATTTACTGCGGAAAGAAATAAGCTACTGCGGAATTCCGCAGTAGCTCTCATGATGCGATAAACTAGCGCCATGAGCCAGGCTCCTCTTTACTCCAACATCCTCGTCCGGGTCCCCAATTGGCTGGGCGACACCATGATGGCCACGCCAGCGGTGACGGCCATTCGAAAGACCTTTCCCCGGGCCAAGCTGACCATTCTCGCTAAACCCGCCTATGTCGAATTCTGGAAGGCTTTTTCAGGGGTGGACCAAGTGATCACGCTGGATAAGGGTTTCTGGGCGACGGTGTCCCAGCTTCGGGAGCGGCAATTCGACGCCGCTTTGACCCTGCCGGGTTCCCTTTCTTCCGCCTTCCTGCTCTTCGCCGCCGGTATCCAGGTCCGCACGGGATGGGGCGGGGAAGGACGCGATATTTTTCTCACCCAAGTAGTGCCGAACCCTCGATCCCGACAAAAGCATTTAGTTTGGGAATACCTGGAACTGGTCAGGCAAGGCCTTGAAAAGGCCGCGCCCATGAAGACCTTCAGTTTGTCGGCGCCGGTGGTACAAAAGTCCAAAACCCAAGCCGGCCATTTGCTGAAAACCCTTCGAGTAAACGAGAAAAAAGGATTGATCGCTTTGGGACCCGGCGCGACTTACGGTCCGGCCAAACGCTGGCCCTTGCCCTGTTGGAAACAATTGATCGAAAAACTTTTGGAGAGTCGGAGTGAAACCATCTTGGTTTTGGGCGGCGCGGAGGAAGCGGGTTATCTAAAAGAATTGTTCGACCGGGGAAACTCGGGACGGGTCATATCCTTGGTTGGGAAAACAAACCCCGCTTTGCTTGCCGCTGCTCTGGAACGCTGCAAGCTTTTGATCACGAATGATACCGGGCCGATGCACGTGGCCGCGGGTGTGGGGACGCCGACAGTAGCACTCTTCGGGTCCACCTCGCCGACCTGGACCAGGCCGTTCGGTTTAGGCCATGAGGTGATCTACAAACATACGGAGTGCAGTCCCTGTTTCCAAAAGACCTGTCCTATTGGGTATGTCTGCCTGAATCAAATTTCAGTCGAGGAAGTTTTTAGGACGGCGCGAAAGAAATTAAGCGGCGGCGGCAAGATACAGGGCGAGAGAGCGCCGCAGGGAGTCCGGGTTTGAAGAACATCCTCATCGTTAAACTTAGGCCACTGGGCGACGCTATTTTGGCGGGTACTTGTTTCGAGGCCGTCCGGGAAGCTTATCCCAAGGCTTGGATCACCGCGCTTGTCCAGCCGCCCGCTCATGAGCTTTACAAAAAGTCGGGTTGGGCCAATGAAGTGATCGGCTTTCACCGAGGTGCCATTGACCGCAAACCCTTTTATGTCAGGGCCTGGAAAAATTACCAGCTCGTCCGCGCCCTTCGCAAAAGACATTTCGACCTGGCCATCGACCTTTCAGCCGCCCATCGAAGCGCGCAATTGATCTTGCAAAGCAGATCTCTGTTCAAGATCGGCCTAGGACTTCCTCCGGTCAAAAATCTTTATGACCTCAGCGCCAATGGCGATGACGAGCTTTCGGTTTCGGCGACGGAACTGGACCGGCGCGTGATGAACCTCATCGGCTTGGAACCTAAACCCCATGACCGGCCGAATGGATATTGGCATGTGCCGGGCGAGGCTTTCCAATTCGCCGATGATTTCTGGATGGCCAATAAGTTCAAGAAAGACGACATGGTCTTGGCCATCAATCCCTTTGCCAGCTGTGTGAGCAAAGAGTGGTACGCGGACAAATGGGCGGTGGTGATCAGGGAGTTGCTGGATCACGGCATCAAGATGTTCTTCACCTGCGCGCCTTTGGAACGCGGAGGGTTGGAGCGGTTCTCGAAGGAATTCGGGCAAAAGCTTCCGATCTACTCCGGGACAAGTCTATTGCCCCTCATGGGCCTCTATAAGAGGTCCGCGGCGGTGGTCAGTGTGGACTCGGGACCGCGCCATTTGGCGGCGGCGGTCGGCACGCCAACTCTGACGGTCTGGGGGCCGGAGCCGGTCAACCGTTGGCATCCCTATTCGGCTGAGAGGCATCCGATCGTGCTACGGGAAGTGCCCTGCCGCCCCTGTGGGTTGTCCGTCTGTATCGAGAAAAAGCACGAGTGCATGGTGAAGCTGGAACCGGTGATGGTCATTCAAGAACTCAAACATCTATTAAAAAGAACTGTAGGAGCCTGAGCGTGGACTCTTTCCAAAAAATACTCGTCCTCCGCCCGCGCTTTTTAGGAGACCTCATCTTGGCGACGGGGCTTGCGGACATCCTCCATCAAAATTTTCCTCAAGCGGAAATTTGGTTCTTGACCGAGAAGTCTTACGCGGAGGCGCTCGATCATCATCCCCGCATTACGGGAACCATCGCCTTTGACGCGGCGCGAAAGAACAACCCCTTCTATCTTTTTGGTTTTTACCGCCAGCTTCGAAAGCACAAGTTCGACCTGGTCTTGGACCTGTTCGGCAATCCCCGCAGCGCTCAAATGACCTTCCTGAGCGGCGCGAAGGTGCGGGTGGGTTTTGGGGTAAGGGGAAGGAGCTGGGCCTATAACCGTATCGCCAAGCCTTCTTCCAAGGCGCTGCCTTCGGGCCGCAGGCCCGTCATCGAGGCTTATCTGGACCAAGTTCGGGAGCTTGGGATCGAAACCCGTTCGCCTTATGTCACATCCCTCCAAATCAGCGAGGAAGAAAAACTTCATGTCCGGAAACTTTTTGACCGCGCCGGCATCAAGCTGGGCCAGAAAGTCGCGGCCTTGACGCCAGGCGCCACCTGGCCGGCCAAGCGCTGGCCCCTGGAAAATTTCGTGGAACTGGGTTTTTTACTGCAGTCCAAAGGCATCCGGCCGCTTTATCTTTTCGGTCCGAAGGAAGAGGAACTTGTCAAAGAATTCGAGGCGTTGATGAACAAAGATTGGATCATGATCAACCAGCCTTCGCTCCGGGGGCTGGCGGCTTTCATCGAGGCCGCGGATGTGCTCGTCGCGAACGACGCGGGGCCGATGCACGTGGGCCCTGCGGTGGGAACGCCGACGCTGGGCATCTTCGGTCCGGGCGAGCCTGAGATCTGGTTTCCCTATGGCAAGCCCCATGAGGCGCTTTATGCCGAGGTTCCCTGCAGTCACTGCGGGTTGGATACCTGCCCCTGGATGACTTGTATGGAGCGCCTGATCCCCCTGGAAGCCGCGAAGCGCGTCATGAGTCTTTTGGGCGGACCCAGTACCATTTCATTTAAAAGTTAAGGCCCATGTCCAAACGAACACAGTTCATCGCCCTTTTTATCTTTCTTTACGTCTTCCGTGTTCTGTTCGGTCTCTCGCTCACTTTTTTTGGCGCGAACATGATCGAACTGGACGCGTTCCAAAACTATCTGATCGGGTTGAAATTCTATACCACCCACACCTGGCCCTTTTTTGGGGCCGACCAGTACCTGCTCAATAACGGCTATCATTCCCAGATCCCTGGCGCGCTCCATGGTTGGGTGGTGGGAGGGCCTTTTTATTTACTGCCGATCCCCGAAGCGCCTTTTTTATTCCTGAATCTACTCTCCCTTTCGACCATCGCGTTCCTCGCCTGGTACATCGTCCGGCGCTTGCCCGAGTTGTCCTGGCCCTTCGTCTTTACCTGGATCGCTATCCTGCCCTGGACCTTGAACCGTTCGACGCATGTGTTCAATCCCTCTTATCTTCTTTTTGGGAGTGTTTTATTTTTTGTGGGATTCCTCGAGACCATCCCGCGGGTCTCGCGGAGCGCCGTCCCGCTGGGTTGGGCGTTCGGTTTGATGGGTTTGGGTATCGGATGGAATATGCAATTCCATTTGTCCTGGGTGCTTCTTTTGCCATTGGTTCTTCTGGTTTTCGTATGGAGGCGGAAAAGTGGGGAAGTTGGCGCGAGCAAGGAGATCGGAAGTTTTTTGAGCGGCGTGGCCATTCCCCTGGTCTTCCTGATCCCGACCTTGATCGAATATGGTTGGACGCAAGGCTCGTCCGGCATCCTGAACTCGTCCCAATCCTTTAACATCAGGAACTTTCGGGATTTTTTCACCATTATGGCCCGCTATCTTTCCTTCGCTTGTTTTGAAATGCCCCGCTTCATCGGTTCTGGAACGGGGGAGAGGCTCCAATTTTTCCGTGAAGCGTCCTGGCTTTGGCAGTCGGGGGCTTTTTTGATCCTTCTGGGATGGATCCAGCCTTTCGTGCTTTTATTCGCGGTCTGGTTCAAGGATAAGCACCACCCGGAAGCGAAGACCATCGGCCTTTTAACGCTGGCCGGATTTGTTTACGTATGGTTTTGCTTTTGGTTCACTGAGAATGGACCGGCGGCCCACATGTATTACGCTTTTTTACCGTTGGTGACCGTCTATTATTTTTATGTTTGGAGCCGTTTCGTCGCGAAACCCGGTTGGAAAAAATTCGGCTTGGTTTGCTTGGCCGCCAGCTTTTGGTTCCAGACCGGCTTCATGATCAAGGAATTCCAGAAGGGAACTTCGCTTTACGCGGACCGCGCGAAGATCGTGAGGGCGATCCAAGAGAAGGATTACCGGCTTCTTTCCGAAAGACGTCCCTGGGCGTTGTACTGATCTTCAGTTTTAGAAGTATTTTTTGCCCTGTTTGGCGGCACCCTCCACCGAACAGCTTTCTTTTTTGCCCCTTCCCTCTCCAGCCCTCATCCATCTAGGGGGTTTTGTAAG
>CAYXYA010000161.1:0-5302 GCA_964469185.1 uncultured bacterium
CTATCACGGGTGCCTACCACCGCTACTTTTCGCACCGCACTTATAAGACCAGTCGTTTCTTCCAGTTTGTCCTGGCCTGGTGGGGGGCTTCTTCCGCCCAACAGGGGCCGCTGTGGTGGGCCGCCCATCATCGGCATCACCATAAATTCTCCGACACCGACCAAGATGTCCATTCCGCTAAGCTTCGAGGCCTTTGGTGGTCCCATGTGGGCTGGATCATTTGCAAGAAATACGCTCCGACCAATGAGGAAGCGGTCAAGGACTTGGCTAAGTATCCCGAATTGCGCTGGATCAACCGGAACCACGGGTTAGCGCCCTTTACCCTCGCGGCCGCGATCTACTTTTTCGGCGCTTTTCTGGAACGCTTCGTGCCCGGGCTTCATACCAACGGACTTCAAATGATCGCCTGGGGTTTTTTCACCAGCACGACCATCCTTTATCACGGCACTTTCTGCATCAACTCGCTGGCCCACTTGCTCGGTAGCCAACGTTTTGATACGGGAGAAGAAAGCAAGAACAATCTCTTTCTTTCCCTCCTCACAATGGGAGAGGGTTGGCACAACAACCATCACCGTTATCCTTATTCTGAGCGCCAGGGCATTTACTGGTGGGAGATCGACATGTCCCATTATGTATTGAAGTTGTTCTCCTGGGTGGGGTTGGTCTGGGATATCAAGCTTCATCCTGAGGAAATTTACGCGGAAGTCAGGGATAAAAAGGCAGTCACCGCTTAACTTTGATCTCATTAATTTTATTTATAAAGAGGGGATGAGAGATCATCTCCTCTTTTTTATTTTCAGGAAGTGTTCAAACAAGCGCCCAACCATTTTAGAAAGGGAATCCAATGAGCAAGGGACGACTAGAAGCTTTCAGCGACGGCGTGATCGCGATCATTATCACCATCATGGTTTTGGAGCTCCGTGTCCCCAGCGGGACCGATCTCTCCGCTCTTAAACCCTTGATCCCTGTGTTCATCAGCTATGTCCTGAGTTTCGTCTTTTTGGGTATCTATTGGAGCAATCACCATCATTTGATGCAGGCGGTCAAGAGCGTCAACGGTTCCGTGCTTTGGGCCAATTTGCATCTGTTATTTTGGCTGTCGCTGATCCCCTTCGTCACCCGTTGGACAGGTGAGAACGGCTTTGGAACATGGCCTGTTGCGTTTTATGGGATCGTCCTGCTTTTCGCGGCTATCGCTTATTTCATACTGGTCCATGTGCTTTTGGCCCATCACGGCAAAAAGTCCACCCTGGCGGTAGCACTAGGCAGTGATTTCAAGGGAAAGATATCGATCGTGATCTATGTTGTGGCCCTCTTACTCGCCTTTGTGAATTCCTGGATCGCCTACGCTTTGTATGTGGTCGTGGCCCTCATATGGCTGGTTCCCGATCGGCGCATCGAGAAGACCATTTCCAAATAGTCAGTTCGTATACTTTTCCAACTCCATATTATCCAAGCGCGATTTGGAAGCGCTCTGGTCGTCGCGGGGCATGAAGATCAAGACGGTCATTTGGACAAAGCCCAGTAAAAATAAAGTGATCCGCAATCCATTCTCGCCCAAGCGCGATTGAGCGATCAGCAAGAATGAAAGCCCAATTAGCCTTCCGATCCCTAGCGGGATCTCCCGAACCGTCAGGTATTCCAGTTTGTGCTTGTTGTACTCGACCGCTTTTTCCATCAGGTTGAATCCTAAAGTGCTGAAGGCCACCTGGAACCAGCTGGTCCCGATAGTGTTCAATACTCCGAAAACCATAAGTGAGAAATACCCGATCTTCCAGGACAGCGTCACGGCCGCGGCACAGATGAGGGACGAAGATATCCACATTCCCAAATGACGGTTCTGGGCGGTCGCCCAGCGGGAAAGTCCATAGGCGGTCAATACCGCCAGTAGGTTCGTGAGCATGTTGTAGCTTCCGCCGATGCCCTCGTTGTGCGAGACGCGGAAAACCAGCAGGCCGATAAAGAACCAGAAGACCCCATTCCGAAGCCCCAGAATGAATTGGATCCACATCTGTTTATTCCAGTTTTCGTTGCCTTTGAACGTCAGCACTTTCCACAAATAAACTTCTTTCCGATCGGTTTTGTCCTGGAATTGAAAACTCTTGGCGATCAATCCCAGGTTGAGCATGAGAGAGAGCGCGAAGATCAGGTAGTAGCCGATGGAGGAATCATGGTGGATGGCGTTCGAGATGGAACCCAGCAGGTCCGAGTCGGAAGGACGGTAAAAGGCGATGGTCCATCCGGCGATGGCGGGGGCCAATATCCGGAAAATGGAGGATAAGAACATCTGGACCGAGAGAACGTAATCGCGGCTTTCAGTTTCCGTCATATCCATGGTCAAACTGTGCTGGCCCAAATAGTAAAGGCCGACTCCCAAGCCGTATAAAGCACCGAGAGAAACAGGGTGATCCAAAGTGTTTTCCCGCGCGATGAGGACGATCAGGAAGACGGACGCGTTGCATATCAATCCCAACTGATAGGACAGCAAGTGCCGGTACTTTTGGGACAGATGGGTCCCAATCCAAAAACCTCCCACGATCGTTACATAAGACGACAGGTTGAACCATCCAGGGATGGAGAGGTCGTCATCTTTCTTATAAAGGTAGATGTTGATGAAGACGCTGGAAAGGGCGAAAGAGAAATCATAAAGAGCGATCATCCAGACCAGGGTCTTGGCCTTATCGGGGAGTGGACGATTAATGCCTAAGTAGCGGTTTAAAAAGTTAGAGATGGTGGTTAAAAGAAAATCCATAAATGATAACCCCTGTTATTTGGCTCTTCGGATTGGACAGTTAGGACCTTAAAGATTATTTTTTACCCTTTTCTGCGCAGAAACAAATTTTTCAAAAAGTAAACCCATCAGAAAATAGTAAACTGTTCCCAGGGCTATTCCGGTCAAGAAAGACAAATTCATATCTTTAGTTAACGCCATTCCCCAATCCATTCCCCAGTTGGTGATCGGAAATAAGACCGCAAAAAAAGGACCTATTGTCTCCCAAATCAGCGGCTCGTGTGCCTCGCCCATGAGACCATCAACGTAATTGAAAATCCCAAACGCTAAAAATAAAACCGCAATTATCGAGATTCGGATCCATGGCCTAATAAGTTTAGGTTTCAGTTCCATTAAAACCCAAACCACAACCACGAAAGCGTTTTTGGCTATGATTTTCCACTTTAAAAAAATGTAGGCATCTCGGATATCTCCCGTTCCTAAAAGCATGAATACATCGAGTAAGAAAAGAGCCAGAAAAAAAGTTGTTATACGTCCTTTACGTTTAACCATGATCACCTCTGGGACAATTGTAGTGTCCAATCTGGATTCCTACATTGGACACCAACTCTTCAACAACACCCATAATCAGGAAGCTCGTGTCCTTTGTGTGATTTATCGTGAACGGCTTTGGGATGCTTCTTCTCGACCAAGATCAAGTACCAGCGTTTGAAGGACTCGAACAAAATCACCACGGCACAGGCCATGATGACCAAGGTCACGGCGACGTTCAGATAAGCTTGGAAGGTTTTCTCTGGATGCGCCGCCGCCAAGGGTAAAAAGTTATTCACGATGTTGAGGTAGCAGGCGGTCAAAGTCGTTGTCGCCACGAATAGCATGGGGATGAAGGTGACCCAAGCGTAGCGAGCGCGACCGGTGTTGATGATGGCGCTGGTCGCCACGGCCAAAGCGACGGCGGCCAAAAGCTGGTTGGCGGTACCGAACATCGGCCAAATAGTGCTGACACTTCCAGTCCAGATGAAATAGGACCAGAGACCCACCACCAAGCCGCTGGAAAAGAGCGTTCCTGGAACCCAATTGGGATTTTCTAAAGGTTTCCACAACCTGCCGCCAAATTCCTGCACAAGGAACCGCCCCACGCGGGTGCCAGCGTCAATAGTGGTCAGAATGAACAAGGCCTCGAACAAGATCATGAAGTGATAAAAGTACGACATGAGATTTTGCAGACCTGGCATGCCTGAAAAGATCTGAGCGAATCCTACGGCCAACGACACCGCTCCGCCCGGCCGTCCAGCGACATCTTCGCCCACGGCTTGGGAAAGAGCCTGCAGATTCACGGGTGTCAGTCCCAGCGTAGCGAACTTTTCAGCCGGTACGTTGATGGCGAAATAGTCGGCGGGGAAGAGCGAGCAAGTGGCCAAGAGAGCCACGATGCCTACCAGCCCTTCCATCAACATGGCGCCGTAGCCGATGAAGCGGGCGTCCGATTCCTTATTGAGCATTTTGGGTGTGGTGCCTGACGCCACCAATGAATGAAAGCCCGAAACGGCCCCGCAGGCAATAGTGATAAAGACAAAGGGAAAGAGTTTGCCCGGCACGATGGGCCCGCCGCCGTGAATGTATTCAGTAAGGGCGGGCATTTTCAGATCGGGGTGCACCACGATAATGCCGACGACAAGAGCGCCGATGGTGCTGATCTTCATATAAGAGCTCAGGTAATCGCGTGGGGTCAAAAGCATCCAGATGGGTAGGACCGAGGCGAAGAATCCATAGATGGCCATGCTGACGGTCACTTGATTGGCCGAAAGAGTGAACCACCCTGCTATGGACGAACCGGGTATCCAGGCGCCTCCAATGACAGCCGCCAACACCAGAGTCACGCCGATGATGCTGGCTTCCGTAACTTTACCCACGCGCCAGCGGTACATCCAAAATCCGACCAAGAAAGCGATAGGGATGGTCATGCCGATAGCAAAGACTCCCCAGGGGCTGGACTTCAAGGCGTTCACGACCGCTAATCCCAACCCCGCCAGAGCGATGACGACGATGAAAAAGATAGCGATGGAACCGACAGCGCCGGCTAAGGGGCTAATCTCATGCCGCGCGATGTCCGCCAACGACCGGCCTTTGCGCCGAACCGACGCCACCAGGATCATGAAGTCCTGCACCGCGCCGGCAAGGCAGACGCCCGCAATGAGCCACAAGAAGCCGGGAGCGTAACCGAATTGAGCGGCCAAGACCGGACCGATGAGGGGGCCGGAGCCCGCAATGGCCGCGAAATGGTGACCGAACAGGACCCATTTGCCGGTCGGGTGGTAGTTGTGGCCATCCTTATAGAGGTGAGCGGGGGTGACTCGTTTGTCGTTGAGCGCGACGACTTTGTGGGCCAGAAAGGCGCCGTAATAGCGGTAAGCGATGACCATTACGCCAAGAGCGCCGAGAATAAGGGGAAGTACGTTCATGCGGGAATCCTTTCGGATAAGTTGAAGGCGGCGAACTTCAAGATAGCCGAACTATTTCAATTATTCAAACAAGCTTCCAGGTTGTTTTAACTGGTTTTTTCAACGTTTA
>CAYXYA010000162.1:0-5265 GCA_964469185.1 uncultured bacterium
TTCGATGCTCCACTGGTATCTGTCGCGCACCGCCATAAAAGGGTTGTCAACCCAAGGGTTTTCACCCCTTGGATTTTCCGCCGCTACCAAAAGCGCCGGGATCAAAAGGATTAAGAATAAAAGGGGAATGAAATTCCTCAGAAGGAGACTCCTGTATCAATGCTGAAAACGCGATCCATGTAACTGGTGGAGGAAAGCGGAGTTTGCAGCCCGTCCGTTTCATTTCCCTTCCCCACCGGAATGGGCAAAGGTGTGTTGAGGTTGCCGGTATTGAGCCGGGCCAAGGTGAAGTCATTCATGGAATTGGTGATGTTGAAATCAATGAAGATGGAACGAATGCGGATTCGGGCTTTTCCATACCAAGCCAATTGGGGCATGGTCGCCAGCGAGGGGTTGATGCCATTTCCTCCACTGAAGGGGTTATTGGGATTGTTCGCCAAGGGCATCTGCGCCTCGACGGTCAATTGATCCAGAGATAGAAATTCCCATGTGAAAAGATGCTCGGCCCTGGCCCCGAAAGCGAATGCGTTGGTGTCGTTGGGATGGGTGGAGTCCTGGACGCCGTATTCGCCGTAAAGGGTGAAATCCTTGGCGTAATTGGCTTCAGCGCAAATGGAATAAGCCGGGTTGCCGCTCAATGAGGCGTAATGGAAATAAGTTGAGGAACTGGCCCCCAGGTTGAACAAGACCACCGTCCTTAAATCCCCGAAATTGAGTTTCATCCGGGCCTGCCCCATGAAAAAGCTTTGGGAGCCGTCCAGGTTGGCATTGGGACCGGAAAACAAGGTTGGAAAATAGAAGAAGCTCAAGGAAGTCGGGGGACTTGAAACGCTCTTATAGTCCTCCACGCCGAAAAAAAACTTGAAGGGAAGGTAAAACTTGAACCCGTCCAGCCGCCTTTCACCCATTAACGGATATCGTCCGAAAAAATGGGTGGTGGAAACCAGGTCGGACAAGTCCATCCGGCCAAGCCGCGCCTCCATCCAAGGCTCCGAAAGCGAAGCGTTCGCTTCTCTTATTTCAAGGCCAACTCCATTGTCCGATGAGGAAAAGGGCTTTGTGAACCTCACGCTTCCCTCGGCGGAAACGTCGTTCTCGTCCAGTTTCCTGACCGCTGATAGATCCACCAAGCCATACCCAAAAGTTCCCGCCACATCGCTTGAATAATGGGCGGCCACGGTCGAATTGAGGGCTTTGGAGTCGTTGTCCACATGTGGTGGCGGCACCCAACGGGGCGGCACCCGACCGGGTGTCACCCCGTTGGGTGTTGGCTCGGGCGTGGCCGTGTGGCTTCGAGTCGGTTTGGCCTTGGGCTTCTTCTTTTTGGCGTAAGCGCTTCCCGAAACGGCGAATAGAAAAACCATCAATATCAAAATCTTCTTTCTCATACCTTCTCCTTATGGAATGGTGTAAGTGACAAGCATCTTGGGTTTCCGCGCGTCTGTTCCAGTGTTATCCCAAAAGGAAATAAACCCCGAAAGCGTTCCACTTGTTTCCGGCTCCGGCGAAATCAAAATTCCGTAATTGTTGTTGGAAGGGTTTGCCCACACTTGGGCCAGGGATGGGGTGATGTTCCAGGCTAAAAGAACCTGACTGGAATTGACCTGCGTGGAGGTCACGGTCACCGTGTCCATGGGGGCGGCGTTATAATCAACCCCCGCCGTGACAGCGGAGCTTGCACCAGCGTTCCACCCGTAAGGGGTAACCACGACGTTCCAGGTGCTGGCGTCATTCCAGGGAACCTGTCCCGCTGGCGGCGGGATGACCTGATGAACCCCGAAAACGTAGGTGCCGCTGGAAAGGTTGGTGGAGGTCTCGGTCGTTAGCTGAAGGCTTGCGGAAGTAATGGTGGCGTTCACCGGCACGGCATAGGACAAGTTGAACCGAATGAGTCCCAAGGCCACGTTTGCGGTCGTTGAACCCGTGGCAACTTTGATCTGGCCGGTGGCAGGGGCTGAATTGGCACTGCTTCCATCCAGCCAATGAGGGTCGCAACCTCCATATCCGCTGTCCGGGTATAACCCGTTCTCAAACTCAACCGAGTAAGCGGGCAATCCCGTCCCCTGCTGGCCCTGGGGTCCAGTCGGCCCCGAAGGCCCCTTATCGCAACCAGTAAAAATTAAACCCAGCGTCAAAATTAAAATTCTTTTCATTCGTTTCCTCTTAATAGTTCACGCTGAGGATCTGAACCGACCCTGAAGTAGGCACGTTGACGGCGTGTGAATTTCCCATGAAGGAACAACTCAAGGCCCCCCAACTCGCCCCGCTGTCGATCTCGCAGGAATAGCTTCCCGGCCCGAATTGGATGGACCCTCCCCCGCAATTGGCGGCGCTTTGGGTTCCGTTGGGCGTGGATAACCTGCTGTAACAACAATTCCCCGCGTTCATGGAAACCGAGACAACCGCCGTGGAGGAACAGGCATTCGAGGTTGAAACTGTCAGGGTTCCATACACGATCCCAATGACGTAACCGTTGCTGCAAAAACTGTTGTTGAGGCCGGTGGTGTTCCAGGTAACCGTAACGTTAGAGGTGAAATTCTTGGCGATGTTCTGGGAGGCGCTGATCGCCCTGGGGTAAGGAGTTGGCTCAAAATCGAGGGCCGTCACCGCGAAACTGGGTGAGGAGTCAACACAGGAAGCTCCCGTGATAGTGACGGCACCTGTCACGCTGGCTGAATAGCCCAAGGAGGCGGGGCCTGAAACCCCGCTCCAATTGTGGGGCAAGGAAGAAATCGCAAGTTTGACAGGAACTAGAAGGTTGCCCGGCTGGTTGTAGGTAACCCCATACACAAAAACGCCGCCGCTGGTGGAGCTAAAGGCCGCGGGCACCGGCGGAACCAGTTGAAGGGTCGCGCCCGCCGAATTGAAGTTCGCCTGCTCATTGCCAATTGACACGGGCATGGTGGTGGTTGAGGACGCGAAAGGAAAACCAGCCTGCTGGGGAACGATGAAAGTCCAGTTCCCCACCTCAAGGTAAGGCGGGTTGAAAGTGGCGATTCCGGTTGTCGTCGTGGGAGCGGAAAAAGTGGCCGCCCCGGAAGGGGGTATGGCTAACACCGTGACCCCGCTTACCGCCAAGTTCTTGTCCACCACTGACACCATGACCGGCCCGTAAACATGGGCGATTTGGGTTGGCGTGGGGCTAAAGGGAAGGTCATAGGGCGTGGAAGGATTATTTTTATTATTGCACCCGTCTAAAACCCAAAAGGCACTACCTAAGAAAAATAGGCCGGTGATGGAAATAATGATTTTTTTCATGTCGGTTCCTCGCTTCAATAACTGGTGTTTAACATCGTTTGGGTTCCATTGGTCACCACCACGCTTCCCGATGCTCCGTTGGAATTGCAGGTGGCGTGGAATGTGGGGAAACCGCCGTCGCTGTAATAACTGCATGAGTAAGTCCCCGGCGAAAAGGTGATGACTCCGCCCTCGGCGTTGGTGTTCCCATTCGGGGTGTTGAAGTAACCGGCTGTGCAGTTGGTGGAAGGTTCGTTGATCCAAACGTTGACCGTGGCGCAGGAATTACTGCTTGAAACCGTTAAGGTTCCATTGGCCTGCTTCACGAGGTTGCAGGATGAGTAATTGTTAAAATAAGACTGGCTCCAAGTAACCGTCACGGTTGAGGTGAAATTTTTGGTGATGGTTTGGGTTGAACTGGAAGCCCTGGGATAAGGGGTCGGTTCCAAATCCATCGCCGTCACGGAGAAACTCGCGGCCTTATCCACGCAACCGCTACCCGTCACCGTCACCGAGGCGGTGTCATTGGCTGTAAAACCAAAGGTGGCCGGGGCGTAACCTGCGGACCAGTTAGAAGGTAATGAGGAAATACGGAGTTTGACCGGAACCAAAAGGTTTCCCTGGTTATATGAAACACCGTAAACAAATACTCCTCCGCCAGTTCCACTGATCGCGGCAGGTACAGGCGGGGTTAGTTGCATAGAAACCCCAGATGAAGTGAAAAGGGCCTGCTCATTGGCGACCGAAACCGGCATGGTGATCGTCGAAGGCGCAAAGGGATACGGCGTCTGGGCGGGTACTACGAAAGTCCAATTCCCCACTTCCAGGTAAGGCGGGTTAAATGTGGCTATTCCTGTCGTGGTCGTGGCGGCGGAATAGGTGGCAGACCCGGAAGGCGGTATGGCATATACCGTCAGCCCCGTTACGGCCTGGCTCTTGTCCTCAACGGCGACATTCACCGACCCAGTGATATGGACAATTTGCGTGGGCGTGGGGGTAAAAGGCAGGTCATAGGGGGTCGATGGACTGCTTTTAGAATCACATCCGACAAACTGAAAGAGAAAAATCAATCCCAAAAGCGATGACAACCCCAAAAGCCCTATTTTTTTCCACATGAAATAACCTCGCGAATTTGTTACCAGCGGAGGTCATTTTTGTTTCAATGAGTGAAAAATAAAACGCCCAAGGACGGGCGTTTTTAAAAAATGAAGGTTAAAACACTATGCAATCATGCACCAGCCAAAAAATCTTGAGCATTTCAAAAAGAACCTCGGTAGGAAAATCGCCGAAATCAGGCGGTCAAGGAGCTTGACCCAATTCCAATTATCAGAAATGGTGGACCGGCCCTTGAGACAGGTTCAATATTGGGAATCCGGCAGGACGATATATTCCGACAACCTATTTAGACTCGCTCAGGCCCTCGGGTGTGAAATTGCGGATTTCTTCAAACCCGCCAGCACCCTTGAAATTCTTCGTGGAAGACCCAAAAACGGGAATAGCGTCCTCAATGGAAGGAAAAGGATGGAAGCTTGATTCTTCAAACACATTCGATAGAAATAACGAATCCCGGCTTGATCCAGGAACCTTTAAACCTTTAGATAAATCATGGTGAGTCGAGTGCAAATCGAGCCCAAAACCAACAACGCTTATGGTTGAAAATTAGGCATCAAAAGAGCCTTCGTGCTCCGAATACTCATCCGTAGTCCATTTATGGCCGCATAGGGTATCTTTACAAGCCCAATGGTTTCGGATGGTTTGTTCAACGAAAGCGACTTGTTCCTGACGATTGATTTCAATGGCGTGGTTGGGTTCGAAAAGACTATTGGAATAAAGGGTCCCTTCATCCACGCGGTTGACCGTCTTCAAGACTTCTCTCTCGTCCGTGATTTCCCAATCCAACAGTTTTCTCTTGAAGAAACCTCGGCATTGGGGACAGCGGGTTTCATTGAGCTTCGTTGCCACCCAATGAAATGGAAGAATGGTAAGTCCACACACCCAGAAAAGAATGGCGAGACCAAAAAGGCAGGT
>CAYXYA010000163.1:0-5261 GCA_964469185.1 uncultured bacterium
AACCCGAACTTTACAACAGCATCAAGTACCAGGAAAGGACCGTCAAACTCTGGAAGGAGATCGCGGACCGATACCATTCCAATTCCACGGTCATCGCCTACGACCTGTTGAACGAGCCGGTACCGGAGAAATATAAATACCTGAACCCGAAGCTGGCGAAATTCTACAAGCGCTTGATCCGCGAGATCCGTACCGTGGACCGCAACCACATGATCACCCTGGAAGGGGCCCACTACGCCACGGATTGGTCCATCTTCGACGCGGCCCAGCAGCCCAACGTCTTTTTGCAGTTCCATAAATACTGGAACGGCAACGACACGAAAGCGATCCAGCAATATTTGGACAAACGCGCCGAACTGAACCTCCCCATCTGGTGTGGAGAGAGCGGCGAGAACAAGGACGATTGGTACAGGGCTTCCTTCAAGTTGCTGGAGGACAATAACATCGGATGGTGTTTCTGGACATGGAAGAAGCTGGATTCCAACAACAATCCCTACTCCATCACGCTTCCGAAGGATTGGAAGCTCATCAGCGACTACGCGCAGGGCGGAGCCAAGCCGGATAAGAAAAAATCCGAAGCCATTCTTTGGGAATTCTTGAAGAACATGAAGCTCGAGAACTGTGTCTATCACGCCAGCGCAGTCAACGCCGTTTTCCATCGTTGATCTGACCTCAGAAACTGGATCTTCGCCTTCGTTTCATTGCCTGCATGATTCATGCAGGCAATGGTTTTATGCTGCAGCATTTCATGCAGTTGGATTATCTTTGTTTTATAAGGATTTCAGGGCCAGCTGCATGAACTTCATGCAGGCATCATGCAGCTTCATGCAGGTAAGAAAAATCATGGACAGCTTCGTTACTGCACCTGCTCTAACCGTTCATTTTGGACCTTGAAGATTAAGTCCAAAAAGTAAATTTGAAATGTAGTTCATCTGTCAAAAAGCCATTTGAATTGAACAACGCTATATTTCTTAGGTTTAGTTCTGTCCACCGCGTAATTATTCAATGGATCGCTATCGGGCTTTTCCCTGCCGTCATACCACGTTAATACTTTTAAATTTTTATCCAACATCAATGTTTTTATTTTACTTGTCCACTCCCTGGTTTCAGAACGCGTATCGGAAAAATAAGACACATAAACATTTCCTAGATGGTCAATAGCTTCAACCTCCATACCACCAAATCCTTCTAATTTTGGCAACATGGCTAATCTTCCATTTTTTTTATTTACTAATTTCACATCCGTCACTTTTCCACGATCACGATGATTAACCATTAATTGAAAATCCTCAATGAAATAGGGGTGAGACACTTTTTTAACTTTATCCATTTGCAGAACAATTTTTCCGGTCAACTCTGAATAAAGTACCCCGTCATAAAATTTCAAATGGTCGTAAATTTTATCTTCCCAAGAATGAAAATAAAATTCCGAAATGAATTTTCCATTTCGATCAAACAAAAAACTGGCATATTTTATTGTCCATACAACAAAATTCCCTTTGTCATCCACAATCAAACGGTACGTGGTTTTATCGCACCTTCCTTTATTTTGTTTTGACCAATCAACCGTATTTAAAAGATTATTTTTTTTATCGAAAATTCGCACCAATTCGTTCTTCTTTTCCAAAACATATAGGTCCCCTTTATTATCAAAACCGTATTCATAATTCATTTCAGACTCGCCCACCGGAATATCCCGCAATATTATTTTTTTATATCCTTCTTCCGCCCAAAGAGAAACAACACACATAAAAAAAACAAAAAATAAAAATCCTTTAATCAAAATCATTTCATAAATTTTGTTCAAGCTTTTTCCTTATTGAAAACAAAGAGGTCAGGCCACCATTATCCATTTTGAAAACCGGATTCTACTGCACCTGTTCCAACCGGCCGTTCTGGATCTTCAAGATAGGGACCTGCTTCTCCGGTTCCCCATGACCGCCGAAGGTGGTCGTTCCCGTCACGCCGTCGAAATTTACGATCCCCATGAGCTTGTCGTGAATATCATCCCGGTTGGTCGAGGCGAGGGTCGCCTTCAACATCAGATTCGCGGCGTCATAAGCCTGGGCCGCCAACATATCGGGGCGCTTGAGGAAGCGCCGCAAATATTCCTCGGCGAACCGCTTCGGATTGCCCTGCTGGCTGTCCACGTAATAACCTGCCACGAAAAAGGACCCCTCGACGTCTTTGCTGCCTTCTTGCCGAACGCTCTCATTCATCCAAAGATGCCCGCCTAGAAGCACCGGATTCAAACCAAAGAAATGCACCTGAGAAGCCAGTTGAGGGATCTCCACCGCGGAATGGGCGGGCAGATAGAGCGCCTGGATGAAGTCGTTCTTCTGAAGCGGGCTGTAGGGTTTGAAAGTGCTGTAAAAGATCCGGTTCTGATAGATCTTCACGAATTTCTTTTTCACGGTGTCGAACTGCATCGCCTGGAACTGGATCACGTAATCCCAGGTCAGATGGGTGTTCGAGTCCACAGCGGGATTGGTCCCCAACACCTGCGCAGTGATGACGAGTGAAGCTTGAATGTCTTGGGCTACGTCCACCAATTGCTCGACGCTGACGGGAAAGCTATTCCCTTTCGGCAGACGGGTGAGCGCCTGCTGGACCAGGTCATCGCTTCGAAGCGGAAGCTCCTTCCCTTCCTTCAAGGAGGACTTGATAAGTTCGTTGATGTCCTTGACCACCGATGGAGCGGTGGTATTGCCCAAGGCTTCCGGCACGGAAACAAAAGCCATGGCGGGAGGTACGGGCGTGGCGGTCGGCGAACTGACAGCGGAGGCGGTGGATGCGAGAGCCTCAACCACGACGGGCGTGGGGGAAAGGATCCCGGTCAGGTTCTTGGACTTGATGAGGATCTTTTTGACCTCTTTGTCGATCGCATACTCCAGCTCTTCCATACGGCGTTTATTCTCGCGGTCTCCCTCTTTAGCGGCGGTGGGATCCTGTCCGCCCATGGCCACCAATTGTTCCTTGAAGTCCGTCGAATTGGACTCATAAGTCTCCGAGGATACGACCGTGCCGCCCATGCTCTTCACCGTATCGCCGAAAGATTGGGCCAGCGTGTTCCCGTAGCTGTTGGAATCGGTATCGTCAGGAGCCAGTACGCCGAAGCGGCGCAGGCCCAAATGTTCGATGGCGTATTTCGCCATGGCCCTCCCCTGCATCTCATTAGTGAGGCTGTTACTGAAAAGATAAGGGCCTAAAGTCGAGAGTCCGTCACGCGGGTCCGAAGGGCAAAGCAAAGCGATCTTGCGCTCATTGGCGAGCGAAGCTATCACCCCGATCTCCGAGGGTAATACCGGCCCGATGATCGCGTCCAGGGTGTTGTCCGCCGTCAGGTCCTGGAACACCTTCGCAGCCTTGATGGGGTCCCCCATCGTATCGCGGACCACCAGCGTGATGGATTTGTGGGTCGTGCCGGCCTGGTCCGCCTGCTCCACCGCCAGCGTGATGCCGTGGAGGACGGACTCGCCGAAAGCTTTATACCGCCCGGTGCTGGGAATGAGGACGCCAATCCTCCAGGTTTTGGTTCCCGGCTGGGTCTGAAGAGATTGAAGTAATAGCTGGGCCGACTGCGCCGAAGGATGTTTGGGGCATTCTTTGAGGAACTGGGTCAAATGCGCGGAGGCGTCAGATGAAAAGCTGGACTGGACCTCATGATTTCCCAGTTGGAACAAAGCCGAGCACTTGGAAGAGGAGTTCGGATAATTCTTCACGAAGCTTCTTAGATCTTCCAGGTTCAGAAAATAGTTCACAACGAACTCGGTCATTTGGCCGCATTGATCCGCGTAGGCGGAATCGGGGTACTTGGTCATCAAGGTTTGAAAGGCCGCCAGCGCCGGCAAGTATTCTTTCCTGTCGTAATAGATCTGGCCCACCATGCATTGGGCCTTCTCTTCCCGCCCATTGGAACGGGCGGTTATTTTCTGATAGTTCTTCAGCGCGTTATTGAGGTCCGAATGGTTGTATTGATACTGAGCGATCACGTAATAGCTGGCGGTGTTTTGCGCGCTCACATCCTCATTGCCAGCCTGAGCCGCCGCGGCTCGATAATCTTCCTCAGAGACCGCCGTATGGACGTCCACCGAGGAGTGGATCAACGGGGTAGGTGCGGGCGTGGGCGAGCCGGGAGGGTTCTTCTGCACCGTCGCACGGGGCGCGCAGCCGATGACCGTCCATGCCGCCGCGAAACACAACAGTCGAAATTTCACGAGCTTCCCTTTAAAAGATTTTTTCACCAAGGACGGTAAATCTTCCACGTTTTTAGCTGTTTTTGCAAGTTTCTGGAAATGATTTAAAGAATGAGATTTAGGACGGTTGTTACTGAACGCCCGTATGGCCGAATCCGCCGACGCCGCGGACGGTTTCATCCACTTTCGCGACCGACACGACCTTGGCGTGGGCCACCGGAGAGATCAAAAGCTGGGCGATACGGTCGCCGCGCTTCAAGACCACCGGCTCCTGGCCGAGATTGATGACCAAAACTTTCACCTCGCCGCGGTAATCGGAGTCGATCGTTCCCGGTGAGTTGGTGAGGGTCAACCCCTGCTTCATGGCCAGCCCGCTGCGGGGCCTGACGCATCCTTCAAAGCCGGGAGGAACGGCCATCTTGAGCCCTGTCGGTACCACTCCCCGTTCGCCCGGTTTAAGGGTGAGGGACTCGGTCAAGGCGGCCCGCAGGTCGAGACCCGCGGCCTGGTCAGTAGCGTAAGCGGGCAGACCCAGATCCTCGCTGCCCGGCAAAACCTCGACTTGTAGAAGGGGGTGATCCATTTTGTTCTTTAACCTTGGGCGGCTTTCTTGATCTTTTCCTTCATGTCCAGGAACACTTCCGGCTCAAAACAGAAAAAGGGATATTCGCGAAAAGCCAATACGTCCCGGGTTTCCCTGACCTTTTTGAGATCCAAAAGCCCCTGATCCAAAGCCGCCAAAACCTTGATACAACCCTCGTTAAGCGCGGCGTTCAATCCTTTGATCTTCAGGGCAGCGATGGTCCTTTGAACGGGATCTTGTAAGAGTTCCACCTGACTCACTTTGTCGTCGGCCATCTTTTGAAGTTCTTGGTTGTGGAGGCAATCTTTGAAGAATGGATGGATGAAAGACGGCAGTTCTTTTTGCCAGTCCTCCCGACGGCTGAAAATATACTCGGGATTTTTTTCGAGGGCCCTCACCCACCACTCCAGATTCTTCTCGTGGTCCATAACCACATCCAAGTTTTGGCTGTCCTGGGCATCGGCTAAATAGGTCGATGAAAC
>CAYXYA010000164.1:0-5245 GCA_964469185.1 uncultured bacterium
TGCCACGGCCGTGTCGCCTAGCAACGTCTCAGGACGAGTCGTCGCCACCTCGATAAAGCTTTTCGGGTCATCGGTGTAAGGGTAACGGATATGGTAAAAGTTGCCGTTGCTCGATTTGTGAACAACTTCGATGTCGGACAAGGACGTCTGACAGCGGGGGCACCAGTTGATCAGGTCGTAGTCCTGAACGATCAATTTTTCGTTAAAGAGCGTGATGAAAACTTCCTGTACCGCTTTTGAGAGTCCCTCGTCCATCGTGAACCGCTCACGGGTCCAGTCGCAGGAACATCCCAGCTTGCGGATCTGCTTCATGATGGTGGAGCCGTAATGTTCTTTCCACTCCCATACTCTCTTGATGAATCCTTCCCTGCCAAGATCATGGCGGGACTTGCCCTCTTTCTTGAGTTCCCGTTCCACCACGTTCTGGGTGGCGATCCCCGCGTGGTCGCAACCTGGAAGCCACAGAACATTGAAACCTCTCATCCGCTTGAAGCGGGCCAGAGCGTCCTGCAGAGTGTCGTTCAAGGCATGGCCCATATGTAGACTTCCCGTCACGTTGGGGGGCGGAATGACCATGCAAAAGGAGGGTTTGTCCGTGGTTTGGGAGGCCGTGAAGATACCGGATTTTTCCCATACTTCATACCAGCGAGCCTCGACCTCTTTGGGTTCGTAGGCCGGGGGTAAAGAAAATTCTTTTGGATTATCCATATTCTCCAACTTGATTTTATTTAACAGCGGGGGAAAGAGTTCCGCCGGTGTCCGCCGTACCTAAAGCGTAATGTCCGCCTAACATCGGGGATTCCTGCCCGTCCACCAGGACTTTTACCTGCTTGATCTCAAAAAAATTCTGGCTGAGGGTCTCGATCAAACAACGGATAAAAAGCGTCTCCTCAAAAAAGCCGAACTTGCCCGGAGCCACCTGGGCCGCGGACAGATCCACAACCGCCGAGCCCTGGAGCGTAAAGTAGAATTCGTTCAGTACCAATCCCTCGGGGACCGGCACTTGGTCCTTCCCCGAGCGGGGCCCCTGTAGGTAAGCCAGCAAAAGTTGTCTCATTTGGTTGACCCTGTTTTTGCTCTCCCGAATAGTCGTCGGCATACTGAATGGTATTCCTGTCCCCATTTCCACCACGCGCAAGTAGGCCTTCATGGGTTTATCCCCAGTCTCAAATAGCGGCGAATTGTTGGCCGTGTGATTCGTCTCGATTTTTTTGGAGGACTTATGGATCCTCAGCGCGTAAAACAACCCAAACGCCAGGACCAAGATCAAAACAATCAAGATCACCACTTTGTTTTTTGGAGTTTCAGGTCTCATTTGGGGGTCACCGCCGTTGGCGCCGCCATCGTCGGTACTGGTGTGGGCACCGCCGTCGTCGGTTTGGACGAAGCGATCTGTAAATAATCAGCCACCCCTTGAGCGACTTTCGAGGCGAAACTTGTCAGGTGATCGGCTTGGGCGAACTTCTTCAGATCGGAGGAGGAAGTTAAGAACAAAGGGGTCAATATCACAGCCGGTTTTATCAAATAACGGAGGCTTTGGTGCGGCAGGCAGTAGATCCTTCCGTTGGCCGCTAAAGTCTCTCCCGCTGTTCCACGGCTGTCCGACAGACCCGCGAAAGAGCCGTTGATCTCTAATTTTTGGGCGATCGCCCTGGCCAGCCTCAAGCTGGAACGATACTGGGCGGGCGTCACCGCGCCTAATCTTTGAATAGTGTCCGCGTCTTGGACCGCGGGCTGATTAGGTGGTTCCACGACCAAAACGGGTCCGCTTTGCGTCTCCGTCCAATCCCGGTCGGCGTGGACGACTATGACCGCTAAAGCCCGGGAAGTGTTGATCAAATCGGTTCGCTTGACCGCGTCCACCGTGTCATCTCCCGCGCGGGTCATCAACACCTCAAAACCCGTCGCCTCAAAAGCCTTTTGAAGCGCTAGCGCGATCTTCAGATTCCATTCTTTCTCGACCTCCGATCCCGCTTTGCTTCCGGGATCGCTTCCCCCATGGGCCGCGTCAATGACAACCCGGGGCTTTGTGGCGGCCGTGTCCGAGACCAACCAACCCGGAGCCATAAGCGTCAGGACCAGACAAACCGGATAAAAAATGTGATCTTTCATTTTCACGTTAAGACCTTTAAATACGAATGGTTTGAGAATCAGGAGTTATCCAAGAATTACTTGTCTTGAAAAGCTCCCATGGCCCGGAACTTTTCATAACGCTGGGCTTCCAACTCGGCGGGAGACATGGTCAGCAAGGGTTTCAATTCTTTCAGCAGTGTCTTTTTGAGGTTGTTGACCGTTTGGTCGTGGTCCAAATGGGCTCCGCCTTCCGGTTCGGCAACGATGTCGTCCACGATGTTGAAACCCAGCAGGTCCTGCGCCGTGAGGCGCAGCACATCCGAGGCTTGCTGGATCCGTTCCCGGTCATTCCAAAGGATGGCCGCGCAACCCTCAGGTGAAATGACCGAATAAATGGAGTTTTCAAGCATGATCACCTTGTTAGCCACGCCGATCCCCAGGGCTCCGCCGCTTCCACCTTCCCCGATAATGACGGCGACGATTGGTACCTTTAATCTCGCCATTTCCAAGAGGTTTCGGGCAATGGCTTCGGCTTGGCCTCGTTCTTCCGCGCCCAGGCCCGGGTAAGCGCCCGGCGTGTCGATAAAGGTGATGACAGGTTTGTTGAATTTTTCAGCGATTTTCATGAGGCGAAGCGCCTTGCGGTACCCTTCAGGATGAGGCATTGCGAAATTGCGGCGGATGTTCTCTTTCGTGTCCCTGCCCTTTTGTTGGCCGATCACCACCACGGGCTGACCTTCTAAATAAGCGAACCCGGCGACAATGGCGTGGTCGTCGCCAAAAGCACGGTCGCCATGGATCTCCGTGAAATCCGTGAAGCATTTATCGATGTAATCGAGGGCAAATGGCCTCTGGGGATGGCGGGCAAGTTGGACCCTTTTCCAGGCCAGGGAATTGGCTGTTTCCGCTTTTGAAGTCTTCTTATGGGTCTTCAATCGAACAGCCTTTCCTAACGAAATGAGGCCATATTATACGCAGTCCAACGGATGAGTGGCAACGCTCAACTTGGAGCCTATGCCATGAAAAAATATACCTTTTCGGGAATATCCGTAAGCTTTTGCTACACTCCGCCAAAATAAAAAAGCCCCGTCTCTCATAAGAAAGACGAGGCTTTTTATTATTTGCTTTTAACTTTATTTTCCGTCGTCGTCCGAATCATCGTCATCATCTTTGGCCTCGTCCTTATCGCCGTCCTTGGCATCGCCCTTCCATCCTTCATGACCTTTCATAGGACAGGTTTGGCCCATTCCCTCGGCATGACATTTGTGCCAGCGATGAACGATCTTGCAAACAGGCCCGATCAACAACAGGGCGAGCATGAACCAGGCGAGGATCTTTCCAACCTTCTTTGTCAGATTCGTCTGCTTGTCCGCCAGAGTCATCACCCAATAGCTGACCGCCAATGCGATAAAGTAAGCCAAATATCTCATGTCATCCTCCGTCATAATTTTTTAAAACAAAACACAACAAACAGAACTCAGAAACATTACGTTATTTCAGATCCTCTGAGCGGTCGGAATCTATTTTTAAACTTTGCATGACCTCATCCGTCGCTTGTTTCGCGCGCTTGACGTTAAAAATAATTGTCGAGCCAAAATAAAAGTGGTCGTCAACCTCGATCTTATGGAACTTGCCAAGCGGTTTATTGAAAGCACTGACCACATCTTTCATACTCTTGATCGGCTGCCCATTGATCGACTTGACCGTGAGATTGTTAATATCGCGATATCCCGTATTGATCTCATTCGGCAGAACATGGCTGAGAAGGATGATGGGTTTCTGGTCTGGAGATTGCGCGCAGAGTTCTCTCAATTCCGGTTTTAGCTCTTCCCACTTGTACATTTGAATGTAATTGTAAGTCAGCGGGACAAAAACGAATCCTGCGTACATGAAATAGGTGGGTTTCCGGTTTTCGCCGTTATAGGGCAATTGATAGGCGATGGGCTTCATCGGAAGCTTCACCTTGATCACCTTGCCATCCCGCAGGATGTTGAGGAGGGCTTCCTCTCCCATCATGTAAAAGGCGTCGAGATAGTCATAGTCGATCCTCTCCGTCTTCCTCAGCGTGATGTAGCCTTCATTGTCCACTTTATGTCCGTCGACGGCCAACAACACATCCTTCTCTTTCAAATAACCAATGGCCGAACCATTGGCGACCAACCTCGTGATCAAGTGGCCGGTCTGGTCAGGAGCAAGTTTGTAATAGCTTCGGATAACGGGGTTTTCAAGATTTTCCGTGATGATACCCAGGTCTGGAAATCCATCATATTTGCGGCCGTTCTTGATCCCCTTGAAGAACCTTTGGATCATGTTGATCGGCATGAGAGAACCAGTTTTCTCAGGCTTGCCAGTGGTGTCAATGGGGATTCCCACAAGTTTTCCATTGTTGAAAACGGGACAGCCGTAGGAAGCGGGAGGAATTTCAGTGTTCGTCAATAACGCCGGGACGTTGCGCAGGGCCTCGGTCGACCAAAGGAATTTCAAACCCGAGACGGTATCCTCCTTGATGCCAAGTTCTTCCCCGCCAAATATCTTTATCTTATCGCCCTGTAACGGAAGATCCCCAAAGTCCACCGAGTCGGTGCCTTTGAAGAAATCCTTGTCCTCCACGGTCAACAAGGCCAGATCCATGTCAAAACCGATCTGATCGACTTTAGCGGTATAGCGTTTGGTTTCCCCGAATTTTTGAACTTCGATGTAATTGCTTCTGTTGACTATTTGAGAGGTCGTCAGGATGCGGTTCCCGAAAACAATACAGCCGCATTCTTGGAACTGGGACTGGGGACCAGGTTTCCAGGGCTCATAAAAATTGATCCCCTGAAACGTGGAAAAAACTTTGACGACCGATTTTTTCAGCGTTTCATCGGTTTTGGGTCGGCAAGCCGGGAGGAATATCGCGAAACATAACCCAATGACAGCCAGACGCTTTAAGGAATGCTGTTCCAATTTTTCCCTCATTTCAGGTCATCCGAACGGTCGGCAGGAATAGCGTTTTGTTTCAGTATTTCATCCGTGGCTTGTTTTGATTTTTCCGCGTCTAAAATGATCTGGTAAGCCGAATTTTGGCGGCCGTCAAAATCGATAATATGATGCCCCTGGATCGGTTTTTGAAAAGCCGTGATAAGGTCTTTCATCTCTGAAATGACCTGTCCATTGACTTTGCTCACGGTGA
>CAYXYA010000165.1:0-2527 GCA_964469185.1 uncultured bacterium
GAGTAAGTTTTTTAATCCCTATCCCACTATCCCCTAATCCTTCTATACCCCCTACCCCCTTACCCCTTAATCCCTCCTTACCCCATTAATCCTTAATCCCTCTTTAATCGCTTCCGGCAGATCCTCCGGCTCATAGGCCGATTCCTTGCCTTTTGAAAGCCTCTCTACTATAATGATTCCTGGTGAAAGGGGGTAACACTGCATGAAGGCACATCTGCTCGAAGAACTCGTCGATGCCCTGACGGCCGAGCATCGCATCAAACCAAAAGGGATTCGAGAAAAAGCCCTTCTCCTGTATCTGAACACAAACCCCACGCTTAAACTCGACGGAGCGATTGCGCTGTGGCGGAAGGGACGGATCTCCCTGGCCAAGGCCGCGGAGATTGCCGGACTCACCGTGCCGGAGTTCAAGGATGTGCTGGCTGCGAAAGAAATCGTTCGTGAAACAGAGGGCAAGAGCGCTAAAGCGATGGATGAGAAACTCAAAAATCTCCTACCGTGAAGACCGCCATATCGGATACCGACATCCTCAGCTCCTTCGGGAAAGTCGGCAGAGCGGACCTCCTTCAACGTCTCTTTCTGAAAATCTATGCCGCCCCTGCGGTCTATCGAGAACTGATGAGAGTAGAGCAGCTTGGATTGACTTGGGTGACTCCTGTCAAAGAAGCGGTTGAGCTTCTTCCTCTTGCAGAGAAGCAAACCAAAGAGGTCGAACAACTCGCGACCGCGCACCCTCAACTTGGAAGCGGCGAAGTTGAAACCTTTGTGCTTGCGAAAGCTCATCATTTGATTTGTTTGACCAACGACCGCCAGGCCAAGAGAGTTTGTCATGCGTTAGGCCTTTCGTACCTTGACCTCGAGGAGATCCTGCGGGCCATAAAGCTCAACGGGATCCTCACCCGCGAGGCTCTTGAGCAACTCATCGAACAGATCGAGGAACAGGACCACACCCGCTTAAAAGCTAAAAAGCATATCCTCCGCGACTGAACCACTCACTTTTTCCCTTTTCCTATTCCTTCCCTTTTGCCCTTTTCCTTTTGCCCTTTTCCTTTTGCCCTTTTCCTTTTTACCTTTCCCTTCTTACCAGCTCCTCAATCGCCCTCGCCACCCGCTCCAACATGGGATTAGGGATTATGGGATATGGAATAATAAGGATTAATGGATTAGGGGATATGGGGTATGCCTGCTCCTTAATCCTTACCCCTCTAATCCCTAATCCCTCTTTACCCCCTAATCCTCTTTACCCCTCCCGCCTCACGCTTTACGCCTCACGTCTTTAGACTTTCTTCCCCCGAGCCTCCCAACGTCCTCGAAAGGTGATCCAGAACGAAAGCGCAATCAATTTGATGTCCAGCCGGAACGACCGAGCCCTCAGATAGAGCAGGTCATACCGCAGCTTCTGCCTCCGGGCCGCATCCCGGGGAGCGTAGATCTGAGCCAAGCCGGTGAGGCCGGGTCGCAACTGATGTCGCAACTGAAAATTGGGCAGGGCCTGGACACTCATCGCACCGGGTCCGGGGCTTTTCACCTCGATCTCGACGGGCCGGAGCGCCCTCGGCCCCACGAAGCTCATGTCGCCGACGAAAATATTCCAGAGCTGCGGCAACTCGTCCATGGCGGTGGACCGAAGAAACTTCCCGATCCGCGTCACCCTCGGATCGTCGTAGGCCGCCTGGACCGGCCCGAGGCCTTCTTCGGCGTCGGGGATCATTGAGCGGAACTTGAGCGCCTGAAAAATCTTCCCATTTTTCCCGACCCGCTCCTGGCGGTAGAAGACCGGCCCGTGGTCTTCCAGCTTCACAAGGACCGCAAAGAGCGCCCACAACGGAGCCGACCCTAAAAGACCAAGACCCGATAAGATTAAATCAAAACTTCGTTTAACAAAGTTCGGTCGACGATCGACTACACTTTGAATGCATTCAGCATATTTTTTCGCCAAAACCTGACGTGAATAATAAGCTCTTACAAACTGGTACCCCTGCTCTCCCATCTGTTTACATCGTGCCGGATTGTTGTAGAGCTCTCTAATGGCATCGACCAAACTTTTCGGATCCTCCGGCGGCACGCATACCGCCCCGCCCGAACGTTCAAGAATGTCGCGCGCCTCCCCGGCCACGGAGCCAATAATCGGTCTCCCGGATCCCATGATTTCAAACATCTTGGACGGCACAAACCCACTAAAAAGGTTTATGTCTCTAAGAGGCACGATACAAACATTGGCCGCGGCGTAAAATCCGGGAACTTCGGGCTTCGGTTGTACCGGCAGGAATGCTACATTTTCCAATCCGAGCTTATCGCGGATTTCCAAAAGCCGTTCCTTTTCGGTCCCGTCGCCGACAAACAAGAGGAAGATATCTTTTTCGTTGCGAAGGAGATCGGCCGCAGACAACAAAGAGCCGATGCCTTGGGATATTCCATGATTCCCTAAATAGAGAACGACAAACTTGCCAATGAGGCCCAGCCGACTTCGAATTCCTTCGCCAAGATGATCGGGATTGAATAGATCCAAATCCACGCCGTTTGGAAT
>CAYXYA010000165.1:2537-5198 GCA_964469185.1 uncultured bacterium
TTTTAAAGGCTTCCGTGACCACAATAATCTTGGATGCCCTCCGATACAGAAAACACTCAAGGGATTCAAGAACAGAGATAATAGCCCTGTTTTTAAAGATGCCCAGTTCAACAAGAATCGCCGGCCACAAATCGCGCACCTCTAAAATAAACGGCTTGCGCTTAAAGAAACTGATAAGGTATGCGGCCGCGGTCCCCAACATCTGAGGCGAAGTCCCGATCACTAAATCGAATCGCCCGGTTTTAGCCGTGCCAAATACGACGGCGGTTATGCCAAATGAAATGTAACTCCCGATTCGGTTCAAAAATCCTTTGTTCGGCGTTGCATACAGCCAGGTCCTCAACACGCGGATGCCGTTTCTTTTTTCCCATTGATAAAGTTTCCCTCTGTAACTATCCGGAACTTTTCCGGTAGGGTAATGAGGAAAACCGGTGAGCACCGTAACCTCATGACCCGCACGGACCCAATACTTGGCATGCTCGTACACTCGAGCGGCCGGCGCGCCCGGTTCCGGAGGGAAATACTGGCTCACGAATAAGATCTTCATCGGATCGATGTCACGCCAACTTTGAAGTCAGGATTTCCACAATCCGATCGGCGGCCCTGCCGTCCCACAATTCGGGAACGGCATTCGATTTTTCCGGAAAACCGTTTCGCAGGATTTCAAGCGCTCCCGCCAGGATCTTTTCCGGATCATTTCCCACCAATCGGTTCGTACCTTGCCTGACGGTGATCGGACGTTCCGTATTTTCCCTCAGCGTAAGACAGGGAATGCCGAGAAACGTGGATTCCTCCTGCAGTCCGCCCGAATCGGTCAGGATCATTCTTGCATGAGACGTTAATTTAAGGAAGTCCAAATACCCCAGGGGATCGGTGAGAATCAGGTTCTTCATGCCGGCCAGTTGTTCCTCATAGCCGAACGTCCGGATCATTTTGCGCGTCCTTGGATGAACGGCAAAGACGAGCGGTATTTCCCGCTGCAACCGGTCCAGCGCGGTCAAGATGCCGTTCAAGGCTTCCCGTCCATCCACATTGGAAGGGCGATGCAATGTGATCAGCCCGTAGTTATTGGACGCAAGCCCCAACCCCTCCAGGATCTTCGATTCTTCCGACTTGTCCCGGAACAGAAGAAGCGAATCGATCATCACGTTTCCGACGAAGAAGACGTTACGATCCAAAATCCCTTCACGCGCCAGATTTTCGTCGGCGTCCCTGCATGTCGTAAACAGGAAACCGGACAGCGCGTCCGTCACAATCCGGTTGATCTCTTCCGGCATGGAGCGATCAAAACTGCGGAGCCCCGCCTCTACGTGCGCGACCGGGATCTGAAGTTTTGAGGCCACAATGGAGACGGCCATGCTCGAATTCACATCGCCGACCACGATGACGGCATCGGGCTTTTCGGCCAAAAGAACCTTTTCGGACTCCACCATGATCTTTGCCGTCTGCTCGGCATGGCTTCCCGATCCCGCGCCCAGATAAAAGTCCGGCTTTGGAAGCTCCAAATCCCTGAAAAATGCGTCCGACAAGAGTTCATCGTAATGCTGCCCGGTGTGCATCAACTGATGGGTCAGTCCCTTGACCTTCTCGAATTGTCGAACGAGCGGCAGCACCTTCATAAAATTAGGCCGCGCCCCGACCACGCTGAGCAGCTTAATAGGTTTCATACGGTTCCGCACTTAGTAGTAAATGAGCTTGAATATCCCCTTATGCGCCAAGGCGCGATACCGGCAGATCCGATTTTGATCATAGGCTTCCCACCGTGCGGCCGTTTTTATAAACAGATCGGCCTTTGCGATGGCATGCATCACCTTCAACTGTGTGATATGAAGGCGGTGATAAAAGGGACTGGCCGTCGTTTTCATTCGGTTCGGGGCGAGATCGTAGAGCGACCAATATCCGGTATCATAATCCGCCAGCCGGGCTTCAAGGGTCGCAACACCTTTTGAAAACAGTTCTCCGGCATAGACGTCATTTGAAACGAGCCCATACTCGTAGATGCCCCAAAGAGCCCAGATGAAACCATTGAGGATATGCGTCGGCGGATCGGTCATATATTCCTCCACCCACCAAAGGCCGTCCGGATCGATGGTTCGCACGCCGCCTTTCGATAAATCATGTCGAAAAACCTCAAAGGCTTGACGCGCGGCTTCAAGGTACGACGCTTCCTTCGTTAATAGATAGGCCCGAAGCAGTACGGAAATGCCCTGGCCCTGAGCCAGCCCCGAGTACCAGGGCGCCTTAAGCAGTTTGAAATACTCCCAATCAAAGTGGTGATGCCATACAGAAAATCCGTGCGCATTCTTTTCAAGATGATCTCGCAACCAGTCTGAGACCTTAAAAAAAACCGTTCGATGGTGCTCGTTGTGTGTGCGATGATACAAATTGAACCGGCCGAGCGCATATTGAGCGATCGCAATCGGGTTATACTGTCTCCCAATGGTGCCATGATAGTCCAATAATGGAATTCCCTCATTATCGAAGGGACCTCCATAGTGTGCTTTTTGAATAAAGGTCATCCAATACTCGCCCACGTGTCCGGGCTCGGCATGCTCATTGAGTTCAGCTTCTCCATGCCAGAAACTCAAATGACTGTTCCGCCTGAGTATGTAGGCGCTCAACAACCTTTGATAATAGTTAAACCGGGCCATGACCGTTATG
>CAYXYA010000166.1:0-5186 GCA_964469185.1 uncultured bacterium
GCGGTAATTATATTGACGTGGGATCTTTAGCTGGTATCAACAATGGCGATGTTTTCGCTTTTTTCACTCCAAGAGGTGAACCCGTTGGATTTGGCCGTATTGTTGAGGTTCAGCGCTATACATCTTCATTTACTTTCATTGAACTAACGGTTGACCCTAGCGAGAACTTAATTGGGAAAAAGGTAACGCAGGAAGTTAAACGTCGTCTTCCTGAAGGCGCGTCGATTTATCCTAATGCCACTAGCTATAAAAAAACTTCTTTTGTTCCTTCTACTAATAAGAAGAAGCATGATGCCGCTAAATCTCTTGAAGCTGTTCCTGGATCCGATGCAGCTTCACCGCAGTCCTCTCTGCCCCCTTTACCAGGCGATAATTCCTCCAACGGTTTAAATGGCCTTCCCGATCTTAATGGTCAATCGAATGGTTCGGGTCTTCCTGCATTGCCGACGGATGGCGGGTCTTCTTCAGGCACATTGCCGGGTAATGGGTTGCCTCCACTGGATATGAGTTCTAGTAATTCTTCGATGTTTCCGTCTTTATCAGGTGATGGTTCCTCCCCTGCGTCTTCATCTACTCTACCCCCTTTAGCCGGAGGAGCATCTGGTTTGCCAGGGCTGCCTGGTTTGGATAATGCTGGGGGCTTACCATCGTTGGATAGCGGATCCGCTTTGCCAGGAATGGACAGTGGAGGATTGCCGCCAGTAGCAGGCGGTTCATCGGCTTTGCCGGGCATGGATAACGCTGGAGGATTACCAGCGTTAGCGGGTGGTTCCGGTTTGCCGGGTATGGATAATGCCGGGGGCTTGCCATCGTTGGATAGTGGTTCTGCCTTGCCAGGAATGGACAACGGAGGTGGCTTACCATCTCTAGCCGGAGGTTCTTCTTTACCCGGAATGGATAGTGGGTTACCTATGGCAAATAATTCGGCAGCTTTGCCGGGAATGGATGCCGGCGGATTGCCACCTGTTGCTGGAGGTTCGGGGTTACCAGGGATGGATGCTGGGTTACCAATGGCGAACAATTCAGCGGCCTTGCCTGGGATGGATAGCGCCGGAGGATTACCGCCTTTAGCGGGGGGTTCTTCTTTGCCTGGAATGGATACTGGATTACCGATGGCAAACAATTCCTCCGTTTTGCCGGGGATGGACGCCGGGGGAGGGCTTTCTCCGTTGGCTGGTGGAACGACCCTGCCGGGTATGGACAATGGTGGATCGTTGCCGCCGATGGCCAGCAGTTCGCTACCCGGAATGCCTCCATCCGATTCTTCAAATTTATCGGGTTTGCCAATGACCAATGATGCATTGCCTTCAATGCCAGCAAGTGGCACTGATATGACTTTGCCACCGATGACGGTCGCTTCACTACCTCCTTCTACTGATATGAATGCTGGTCAATTGGCGCCTCCGCAAGTCAATGATATGGTCATGACACCTCCGCCTGCTGTTGCCAGCGCCATAACTGCTCCTGCGGTTTCCGCGCCGCCTGAAGCGTCCGTCGCCTCTAAAGGGCCAGAACCGCCAGTTGTTTCTGATGCGCCTTCTTCCACGTCACCTGTTGCTTCTGCAGAACCTGTCGCTTCGACTCCTCCAGTGGCGCCCGCCACCGTTTCCGTTACGACGGCTCCGACACCTGTTTCGAATACAAACGAGTTGGATATTCCAGCGATTCCTTCTAGTGTTAATACTGGGTATTTACAGGATATTCCTACTCTTTCCACTAAAAAGCCAGCGGCCTAATTTTTCCGTCAGCAGTCACTCTCATTTCACTTTCATACGAATAACTCTTTTTGAGCGATATAATATGTAGATTGCTCAAAAATGGCCCATCAGTTCATGTTTACTGGAACTCGATCGGCTAATCGAAGGATAACTTTTTATGCCTGTTTTGGTTCGCTATTGTTTCACGGCTATTTGGCCCCTATTTTTGCTTGCAACGGGCACGATTTTGTTCGTTTTTAACTTACTTTTTTATTTGCGGGAGTTTCTAGACTATCTTTTGGTTCATCATGCGGGCGTCATCAATTCGTTTTTGCTTCTTCTTTATATTCAACCAGGGTTTCTAATATTAGCCATGCCGGTTGGTTTTTTAACAGCGATCATGATCGTTTATGGCCGTCTAAACGCGGATCGAGAAATTGTGGCGGTCGAATCTTGTGGGTTTTCAATTGCGATTCTAATTTGGCCAATGGTAGTGCTTTCGATCTTTTTGAGTATATTTTTAGTTTTTTTTTGGGATATTTCATTGCCATGGGGGAACACCTCTTTTCTAAAACTTCAGTATAAAATCATCAGTGAACGATCGACGATCATCGTTCGGGAGAGAACCTTTATCAAGGATTTTCAAGGTTATGTGCTGTACGCTGGAGCGAAAGATGACAATTTAGATATTTTAAAAAATGTGACGGTTCAATTGTTGGATCAAAAAGGATATCCATATCGTTTGATCGTCGCCAAAACCGGCAAGATGCAGCAAGACTCCAAAAATTTTCACATCATTATGGATCTGAGCGATGGCGTCATGCAGCAAATCGGAACGCCAAAGAGCCAATTACAGGACGAGTTTTTTCAAATGCGGTTCAAGAGCTGCGCGCTGGATCTGACCGCGAATCGCCTAAAAGGCGGACCTATCGACTTTAGGGACCCCAGAAATGTCTCGATTAAAGAGCTCGCGGCTGAGATAGAAGAGCAAAAAAAACAAAAAAAAGACAACCGATATTATGAAATTGAGTTCTATAAAAAATTCTCTATGCCATTTTCAGCGCTGGCTTTCGCACTTTTTGGGATCCCTCTTTCTCTTGTGGTGCGTGCTGGGTCTTTCACGGGACTTTTTTTGGCGGTGGTATTAGTAGTCGTTTATTGGCTCTTTGACATGTTTGGGGAGTTCGGCCCATTGTCAGTAATTTCTCCTTTTTGGGCGATGTGGCTTCCCAATGTTCTTTTGGCGCTGATTGGGTTGGTATTAATTCATCGGCTCAATCACAAGCATGATTTTTGGAAAAGTATTTTCCGAAAAATTAGGTTGATCAAAAATCCTTCGGTTTATCCTGTTTCGAAGTTAGTGTTTAATGAAAAAAAATAGTTCACGTTATTATTTTTATTTTGCATATTACCTTGCGTCATTTCTTGTCTTTGCTTTATATACTTCCGCTTGGGCAGATTTATCGTTTTCATTGGATTCGCAAGTTCATCTTCAAGCGGACACAATTCAGTATTTAAAAGACCAGAATTTAGTGATGGCTCGTGGACAAGTTCATGTCCAGCAGGGATCGGTCCATTTATACGCGGATAATATTCGCTATGATGTCGCCTCTCAAGATGTTCAGGCCAAGGGCCACGTGGTTTGGCAGGATGCTTTACAGGAGGTAGAGTCGGATAGCATGACTTATAACCTTCGGACAAAAAAGGGAAAATCTTTTAAAGTTAAAACAACTGTGCCGCCATGGATCACAACTGGTTCAGAAATCGATATCGAAAATGAAAAAATCGTGATAAAGAACGCGATCGCCAGCACTTGCGACTATTCCGCGGAGTATCAACATTATTCCTTAAGGGCGGATAAAATCACGATCTATTCCGGAGATTATTTGGTCGCGGAAAACGTGGTTTTACATATCGGAAAAGTCCCGGTTTTTTATTTCCCGTTCTTTGTGAAGACAATCCATGACGTGAAAACGCCGTTCTCATTTTCAACGGGTTCGACGACATATCTTGGGACCTATATTTTGCTGACCAATAGTTATTTTTTTAGTCCCGTGAACTATGGAGCGCTTTATACGGATTATTTTTCTCTTCAGGGTATTGGTTTGGGTGTCCGTCATGAGATTTCTTTGAATGATTACTCGGCATTTTCGCTCTACGGTTATGGAATTCAAGAAAAAGAAACGAAAGATTTCCGTTGGGAATCAAGAGTTCGAGGTCTTTGGGCCATGTCCTCAAATCTTCAAGGTCGAGTAGAGGCGGACATCCCTGGCGATAGTAAATTTAGCCAGGATTATTCGGTGGCACGACGCGACCCCAGCCTGATCTCAACTGTAAGGGAATATGATATTTCAGGTACCTTGACCCAGCCGCAATACACATTTGGACTTCTTTTACGACGCCAAGAGACCGCAGATAACCCCGATCCAACCAATCCGTTAAAACCAGTGACTCATTTTACTGAAAATTTGCAAAATCTTCCCCAATTCAATTTCAGTCTCTTTCCAGTACCCTTGATCGATAAAAAATTCATTAAATTTGACTTAGCCTTGAATGGCGACCATACCTACACAAAGAGCAATGATTACTATGTTAATCACCTACATGGAGATTTTGGCTTGAGTCAAAGCAATGTTATTTTCCAAACACAAACTATTTACACTCGCGTGGCTTTAAGCGAATCTTTTCAAGATGTGTCGGACAGAGGGATAACTCAGGGAGTGGGAAGCGCGGGAGACACTCATTCAACCAGCACGCAAGCGACATGGACTGGGAGGTGGTCGGAGTATTTTAATACGAATTTAACTTATAACTTTTCTAAAAAATTGAACAATCTTTTACCAACTGACCGCGCCGATGGCATATCCGTGAATTTACTTTCAGGATCTATGGAATTTAACTCAGGGTCATTACTGCGAATTCGAACAAGCACCAGTTATGATTTTATGACCAAGGATGTTCCGGAAGGCGCCCGTCTCAACTACATTCGTCAGGAACTCTATCTGACGCCGTCGTCTTGGTTTGATTACTTGGGAATCGCTGACTATTCAGTTCAAGCGAACGCTTTAAAAGATTTGAACGCGGTCATCAATTATAGAAGCACAAAAGATTTCTGGCGATTTAGGATCTCGGGTAATTTTGTAGATCCGAATGTCAGTAATGTTGGATATGTCAGTCGCAATTTGCCTAAAACTTTTGAAATTTCCGGCCAAGTCGACTTGTCTGTTTTCACCAATTACCGTATTTCGGCCATGGAAAGCTATGACTGTACAAACGGCAAGTTCGAGTCGAGAAGCATTAGCCTTTATCGAGATTTGCATGATTGGGAAGCGCAGATCGGTTTTTCGCAAGATCCGATCCAGGGCGATCGGCTTTTTTTCACCCTGAACTTAAAGGCACTGCCTGGACGACCTTTGACGGTATCGGATCAGCAACTACAAAACTTAAATGGCATTCGTAATCAAGGGTTGACCGGATCAGCGAGTGAAT